>DTYX01001032.1 GCA_012961655.1 Candidatus Poribacteria bacterium | reverse complement strand
TACATCTTAATTTCTTCTCATGGGGAATTCCTGACTTGAACCTAGAAATTCCCCACAGGGTGCGTGAAACAGAAGGTGGCAACGAATTTTTTCATGGGGAATTTGTGAATTTTGCTTGACTTCGTCTTAATAGTTGAAGTACAATAAAAAGCCGAGATTGCGGCATTAGAACGGATTACAAGAAGGTGCGCAGAAATATCCACTGAAAATATTGCTAGGAACCATTACGGTAATCGGAATTGTTGTCGTAGATACCATCTGGGATGGAAAAGCGGCATTAAGTTTATTAAACGGAAAGTTCCCTCAATAGGTGCAAATGCATTGATTAACACGAGTTTTTCAGTTATCATAGAAATCTGGACATGTTTCAAAAATCTTAATACACTTTTTTATCCGCTAATCTTCGCTAATATTCACGAATAAAAAAGATATTCGCGTAGATTGGCGGATAGATTTTATGAAATTGAGACAGAACAATTATACGCATCATAACGTTACAAAGGTATCCCCAACGAGCAGGTGAGTTTCGACCTGCTCAACGAACCTGCTGTCATTCCCGAAGAAACCTACGTGCGAGTGGTTAAGCGGTTAGTCGAAGCAATACGCGCTGAAGATGCTGACCGACTCATCATCGCCGACGGACTCCGCTGGGGGCGTGAACCAGTGCATGGGTTGGTGGACTTGGGAATCGCTCAGAGCACACGGGGCTATGACCCAATGCAAATCAGTCACTACAAGGCATCATGGGTTCGGTCAGACCAATGGTCAGAGCCGACCTGGCCTTTGAAACTGAGCGAAAACGATGTCTGGAACAAGGAGCGGCTGCGCAAGGAACGCATCGAACCTTGGAAAGCGTTGGAGCACAAGGGCGTGGGCGTCCACGTCGGCGAGTGGGGAGCGTTCCAGCACACGCCGCACAAAGTTGTGCTCGCATGGATGCGTGACTGTCTTTCGTTGTGGAAAGAAGCCGGCTGGGGTTGGGCGATGTGGAACTTCCGCGGCTCGTTCGGCATTCTCGATAGCAACCGGACGGACGTGAAATATGAGGAGTTTCGCGGGCATAAGTTAGATAGGGAGATGTTGGAGTTATTGTTGAGGAACTGATTTGAGAATAGTTGGTTACTGAACTTTTGTTTTGCCTGATGAATATGATAGAAACATTAAACTTCATGGGAATCTTGATGCTCCCAACCTTAGCATTCGCGACGGTGTTCGACCGTGAACCGCAGCCGGGTGAGTGGGGCTATCGGCCAATGTTAATCCTCCATCGCTGACCTGGGTACATGTACCTGACGCAGTATGCTACACAATCCAGTGGGCGAAGCGGTCTGATTTCGCTGATGCAGTTACAGTGGCAAATATCCGGTGGTGTGTTTACACGCATCACGAACCGTTAGAGCCGGGCGCATACTTCTGGCGCTATCGCATGGTGGCGAAAGACGGTCAAACATCTGACTGGAGTCGCGCGCGCCGTTTCATTGTAACCATTTAGCGTCGTGGGACCCCGATGGACCGACGAACTGGAGGCTCAACGATGAAGCCGCTATGCCTCTCTTGCATCGTCTTCCGCGTGCTTATGATTGGGCATTGGACTACGCCGTCAACACTTTCTGGACGCCGCTGAGAACGTGCAGATTCGATTCAAATCCAGCCCGTTCGGACGGCAGAGCCACGGACATGACCCACACAACTCTTTCACGCTCAACGCCTACGGAGATGCCTTACTTGTCAACTGTGTCTATCGCGACTGGCACGGCAGCGATTTCCACACAAAATGGTGCTGGAGCACGAAAGCGCATAACGCCATGTTGGTAAATGGCGAAGGACAAAAGCCACACTCGCCCGACCCGTTCGGGAACATAGTGGCCTGGGATTTTCAAGAGGGCGCTGATTATGCGGCGGAATCAACCCAGAGCCTAGCATTGGAACAAGAAAAAGCGGGTGTGATGATTCATTACTCTGCTCCGGAACCGTTGTGTTTTCGTCAGTGGAGCGGCTACGAGCCAGAGATAGACGAAGACTATCTGGAATCGACAAATCGTCCTGGCTTCCCAATGCAATGGCATCTGGAGGCAAGCACATCAACAAAGCATGAGTATATGTTTGTATTGACTGTGCTGCGCTTGTATCGCAAAGGACAGCAGTTAGAATCGGCACCCCAGACAGAGCAGAACGACACGGCAATTCTGCTGCGTGTGCCATCAGCCGATGATGCTATGGTAACTATTGCTCTGCGCAAACCTGGAGTAACGCAAGCAAGTATCAGTGGTTTGGAGTTCACTCATTTCGCCATTGCTCGTAAAGGTGAACAGGAATGGCGGTTGGCAGGAAAGCAGGTAGGTGAGTAAGCAGGCGAGTTGCTGAATGAGGACAATAGAGCCTTGGACAAAATCATAAATTTGGAGGAGGATTAGAATGAACGTAATTTGGTTTGTTTTGGACACATTGCGGGCGGACCATTTGAATTGCTACGGCTATTTCCGAGAAACCAGTCCGAACATTGACAGACTTGCGAAAGAAGGGGTTTTGTTTGAAAATTCCTATGCCTCGGCTATCGCAACTGGGCCGGGATTTACAAGTCTGTTCACTGGACTTGCAGCAATCAACCACGGGTTTTACCTGACGCCGTGGAACATGGCCAATGCACCATTGCTTGATGACCGAATCGTTACGCTACCTGAGTTGATTCAGACCCGCGGTGACTATACTACGGCGGCGTTTGATAACCTTATGAATTTTCGCTCTCACATGAAGCAATTTGCGCGTGGGTTTGAGTTCTACATAAACATAACCCGGTCGCCAGCCTGGCTACATCACCACGTAATTGCTGATGAGGTAAACCACCGTCTGCTGCCGTGGCTTGAGCGGCATGCGGATGAGCAGTTCTTCGCATTCGTACACTACTGGGACCCACACACGCCTTACAACATGCCCGATGAGTTTCAGGGCAAATTCGACAGGAAAACAGGCGACCTCATTACAAAAAAGGCGCCCGACGGATACGAATATGTCCCCGGCTGGGGGCGCGCTGATAGACTGCCGGAAGGTAACGAAAGACTCAGTATCGACCTCTACGACGATGAAGTATTTTATACAGACTACAGCATCGGCCTTGTGCTCCAGAAGCTCGAGGATTTGAGCTTGCTTGACGAAACGACAATTATCATAACCAGCGACCATGGCGAAGATTTAGACCTGCACGGACTATGGGGACATGGCACAGTGCATAACACAACTATCTTTTTACCACTTATCATCTGCGACCCGAAAAATCTGCCAGAAGGTAAACGGGTCTCAGGATTCGTCCAGCATGCCGACAATCTGCCCACAATCCTCGAGTATTTTCCAGAACGGGAGCGACCCAAATTTGAGCGCATAAATTTGTCTAACTCGATGCCTGTAATTCCGGAAAAGTTCGATGGCGATAGCCTTCTTAAACTAGCGCGCGGTGAACGCACAGCTCCGGAGGAAATCGTAGTAGAATCGGGGCAGCACCGCGCTTATATCGTCCCGCCTTGGAAATTAATCTGGCATAAAGGTGGTCAGAAAAGTGAACTGTTCCATCTCGAAAACGACCCGTTGGAATTGAACAATCGAGCGGATGAAGAGAAGGCGGTTGTTGAAGAGCTTTCTGAAAAGCTAAGTCATTGGGTCAATCGGAAGCTAGCTGGAAAAAGAACCGACCCGATGTTTGCAACAAACGGCGCTTGGACTTGCTACATCGCTGAGAAAGGGGAGCGTTGAGGTAAACGGTATTGTCAAATTTAAAATGGTTTAATCACTTCACCGGTTACTGGTGAGAAGATGATAAACTTTAATTTTGGGATAATTGTTATGCGGAGTAGCAGGCTTTCAGCCCGCGTCGAGCTACTTACTTATCCTACGATATTCTCGGAAAGGAGAGAAAACTTGTGATGAAAGAAGTGTCTTTTTCAGAGGCTATGAGGAGAAAATATCCCGAATGGGTTGTTCTAATTACAACCGTCGACGAGAATGGAAAACCGGATGTAATGCCAGCCGGTTGGGCTATGATTGCGTCGCATCAACCGCCGCTTTTTGCCATCTCCGTCGGACACGGACGCTACACCCATAAGCTTATCCGCAACCAAAAAGAGTTCGTGATAACATTCCCATCACCCGGTATGGAGGAGGCGATAGAATATACCGGCTCATGTTCCGGGCGGGATGTAGATAAGTTTAAGGAATTTGGCTTGAAAGCCCTCAAAGCGAAAGAGGTGAAACCTCCTCTGCTAGCGGATTGCATTGTGAATCTTGAATGCAAACTTGAGGGAGAATTGGCGGCTGGTGACCACACAATTTTCCTTGGCAGAGTCGTAGCCGCCCATGTTGATGAGGATATCCACGCTCGACTTTTGAACTTTAGTGGGAAGTTCGCGGTAGCGGTTACTCAATAACAGTCAAGACGCTGAATGGCACAGTACAGGACATTAGCCCATGCGCGTCAAGTTAAAATATTAACAACCTATAAAGAAGAGCATTATCACACGCTCCAAATTATAGTAAAATTACAGCAAAAATTTCTTACAAAGGAGTCACTGATGTCTGGGCCACTGAATGGAATTAGGGTACTTGACCTCACGCGTGTTCTCGCAGGGCCGTATGCGACAATGATTCTCAGAGATTTAGGCGCGGAGGTCATCAAGATTGAGCAACCTGGTATGGGTGATGAAGCCAGAGGAGTCGGCCCTTTTAAAAATGGCGTTAGCCTCTATTTTATGAGTATCAATCGCGGTAAGAAGAGCATTACGCTCAATCTGCGAACAGAACGTGGAAAGAAAATCTTTCTGGATTTAGTGGAACTGTCAGATATCGTTATCGAAAATTTCCGTCCAGGCGCCATGAAACGGCTGGGATTGGATTATGAATCTATCAAGCTTCATAATCCTAAGATTATCTACGCTGCCTGTTCCGGCTTTGGACAAACCGGCCCATATTCGACGCGCGGCGCGTACGATATGATTATCCAAGCCATGGGAGGCATTATCAGCATAACAGGCGAACCCGGTCGCCCGCCGGTTCGAGTCGGGGCTTCTATCGCCGATATGACGGCTGCGATGTATACGGTTATCGGCATTCTGTCGGCCTTGCATCATTGCGAACGAACAGGTGAGGGACAACTGGTCGATGTGGCGATGCTCGATTGCCAGGTGGCAATTTTAGAAAACGCTATCGCCCGATATATGGCAAGCGGTGAAGCGCCGCAGCCTCTCGGTTCCAGGCACCCTTCATTTACGCCATTTGAGACGTTTGAAACTCAGGACGGATATGCTGTATTGGCTATCGGCAACAATAATCTCTGGGAAAAATTTTGCGCTGAAGTCGGTTGCCCGGAACTTATCCATGACGAGCGTTTCAAAACGAACGCCCTGCGGACGAAAAATTACAATGAATTGCGCCCAATTCTGGCGGATATTATGACAACGCGCACCACTGACCAGTGGGTCGAGGAGATGGAAAAAGTCGGCATTCCATGCGGACCAATCAATACGATAGATAAAGTCGTACAACAACCGCAGATTCAGGCGCGTGAGATGATTGTCGAAGTAGAACACAAAAGCGCCGGAAAGGTTAAGATGGCGGGAATTCCGATTAAACTGTCTGACACGCCCGGTAAAGTCGAAGCGCCTGCGCCCGATTTAGGTGAACATACATCTGAAGTGCTTTCGGAGCTACTGGGATTGAGTAATGAGGAAATTACAAAGTTGTGGGAAGATAATGTTATTTGAGTTGGCTAAAGTGTATTGCTTTGTTAAATATATTTTGATAAAGATAATTAGCCACGGATACACACG
>DTYX01001031.1 GCA_012961655.1 Candidatus Poribacteria bacterium | reverse complement strand
TGTTTAATCGGTGTTAATCCGTGGCTGAAGATGTTATCTAAAACTATTGAAACTTATTTAACAGCGCATTATTCGTCCTTCCCCAAAAAGCAGTATAGTAAAGAACCTTCTTGGCTGGAAGTTTGGAAGGATGGAAGAAAGTCGGCCCTCATCCTTCTTTCCATTTCGCCCAATCGCCCTTATACTCAGTTATGTCTTCATCAATGTAGAGCTTTGCTTTCGTCATTCTTTACCCCCAGTAGCAGCCATCTGATATTCGATGGTATTTTCCCGTAGAAGAATATCGATGGAATCCTTGTTGTCATAGTAATACGAGAGAGCGTCGTTTCGGACATAATTTTCATCCCCTTGTCTAAGATTATATGATTACAACCCCAACTTACTGATAAGTTGATTGACAAACTCTTTGACTTGACTGAGATATCTACGCACTTGTTTTTCAGAAACAGCTGCGGCGGGTATAATCACGAATAACTCACGCAGTTCGGGATATAAAACTCTATTTCGCGTAGGGTGCAGTTCACCTCCTGATATTTTGAAATGAACCACTACTCCGATTGAGGGTTAATAACCCAATGTCGAATTATCTAAGGTGAGGCGATAACCTGTCTGAAGAAATTCTGTAGGGTCAGTAAATGCTCCGCATCCTTGCGCAGGTACATATAGAAAATATTAACGTCGATATATATCATCCCACTTTCAAATTCATCGAGCCTCATACCACCCACCTATCTTCAAACCGAAATCATATTCTTCGGCTTTCTCTTCACCAAGACAACCTTCCAACTCGTCTAAGAGTTTTTGAGCGTCAACTTCCGCCGATTTGACCAAAATTTCCCCTTCTCTGATAATCAACAGAACTCGTTCTCCGATATTTGCTCGTATAAGAAGTTCCGGATTTATCATGAGCCCATCTTTTACATTCAGTTCTAAAATCGTATCCATCTGATAAACCTCCACGACGGTTTAATCCCGTAGACTATAATTGGACTACCTGTACTTTTATCTACATTAATGCACCATCCATTATCATCCTTATCTCTTCTTGAGTTAGTGCCCTGGCTACTCCGTAACTCACTTCGCTACGCTCAGGCAGTTTACGTCAGTAAACTGCTGCAAAAGGTTTACGGATAGTCCAGACTTAATCTATCACGTTGATTTGTATAAAGCGTCTTTAAGCACACCGCCTCTTTTTTTCCACTCAAGAGCATGCGGCCAATATATTCCAATTCTGAGATTTTTTGATAATGTTTCCGAATTCACCTCGCTATCGCATTAAACCAGTTTTCAAACTCTTTCCCTTTGGAAACAATTTCCTTAGGAACCCGTTTTTTCAGAGAAAACGTGTTTTTACAACTTGCCCAGCATTTCAGCAAGGGTCTCGGACTTCTCTACAAGTTCATTATACTTTTTGGCGGAATCAGTGTCAACTAAATTATTCATACTAATGGGAAATTGCCGTCCATTCATTTCAAAAGTGATGCTATCCCACTGAACCGCTTTCACATTGGGACGGAATTTCTCCAAACTTTTTCCTCTGAAATATGCGCGTGTCTCATTGGGCGGATTTTGAACGGCTTTGTAAATCTGTTTATCGGTTACGAGCCGGCGCATTATGCCGTCGCGCATC
>DTYX01001030.1 GCA_012961655.1 Candidatus Poribacteria bacterium | reverse complement strand
GATTCTGCTTCAAAAATCACATCGCCGTAGCGGCGTGCCTCCGTGCCGCCATCGTTGATGTCGAGTTGATAGTAATTTGACAAAATATCCTGTTCTTTCCTTTCAGAGAATACTTCCAAAGCCGAGCAACCTTCAACCAAAATCCCGTTACGGTTTGAGAATGATAAATGCCTTTCGCATCGAGCAGAAAAACATGATAATGGTTATCAGAGCCTAATCGATAGAACTCGGCTTGAGAGCGAAGAGGGTCTATCAACCAATACTCTTGCACGCCGCCGGCTTCATATTCAACAAACTTTCTTCCTCGAGCTCTATCAATACTCTCCTTAGAGATAATTTCGATGACCAAATCCCCCGGACCATCCAAGTAAGTATTGAAATCGGTGAACATTGTCAGTAGACACAAAAAGCAAATTCGGTAGGCAGGTCAGGAGACCCGCCTCTACCCAAATTAGCAAGTTAGAGAACCCATCTTCACGTTTCACGTATTAGTAGGTCGGAGTAATTCCATCGCTTTGTCTATCCGTTGCAAAACCTTATCCCGTCCCAATAGCGTCAATGATTCAAATAGCCCAGGCCCAAAGGATTTGCCTGTAATTGCGACGCGGATTGGCAACATAACTTTGCCTCCGAGCCCGCTCTGTCCGGCATATTCTCTAATTTTGGCTTCAACGGTGTTTTCATCAAACGGTTGCAGTTCTGCAAAAATTGACTTTAAATCTCGCAGCAGCCCTGGCACAAAATCTCTTTTTAGCGACTTCTTGACCGCTTTTTTGTCATATTCGATTTCATCTACGAAGAAAAAGCTCGAATTTTCAATATCCGCAAGTGTAGTCATTCTATCCCCAACGGCTTCGACTAACTTTTCCAGCCATACTCTGCGGTCAGTGGTTAGTTCATCATCATTTAGCAACCCGGCTTTTCGGAGGAATGGAATAACTAGATTGGTGCGGTCGTGGATGTCGCGTTTCATGATGTATTCGCGGTTGAGCCACTTCAGTTTCTGGATGTCGAAGATGCTCGCGCTTTTGCCCACGCGTCCTATGTCGAATTTTTCGAGGAGTTCATCGACGGTGAACATCTCTTCTTTATCGTCATACGACCAGCCAAGGCGCACAAGAAAATTCACCATGGCTTCCGGCAAGTATCCGTTATCGCGATAGAAACCTATCGAAACCAACTCGCCATGCCGCCGCTTTGACAGTTTTCTGCCTTCAGTGTCCAGAACGGTGGGAGCGTGAGCGAACTTCGGCGTCTCAAAACCGAGAGCTTGATATATCAGAATCTGTTTCGGCGTGTTTGTTAGATGGTCTTCGCCGCGAATTACATGAGTTATACGCATCAGAGAATCGTCAACGGTCGAAGTGAAATTATACAGAGGCGTTCCGTTAGACCTGACGATAATAAAATCGTCCAGAGTTTCCGCTTTAAATTCCACATAGCCCTTGATTAAGTCTGGCACGACAATGGCATCTCCGGCGACTTTCAACCGCACTGTCGGCTTGCGTCCTTCCGCTTCATAATGTCTTTTATCCGCCTCAGTTAGTTGACGACATTTACCATTATACCGATAATTCCAAGGGCCGACTTTTGCCTTTTCGGCGTCTATTTCCTCTTTAGTACAGTAACAGTGGTAGGCGTTTCCACTGTCGAGCAATTTCTGGATGTGTTTTTGGTAGATGTCTGTTCTTTCCGACTGAAAATACGGCGCATGCGGACCGCCAATTTCAGGTCCTTCATCCCAATCAAGCCCCAGCCAGCGTAGTGAATCGAGGATGCCGCGCAGCGATTCCTCAGTCGAGCGCGCTTCATCGGTGTCGTCAATGCGTAATATGAATGTCCCGTTGTTCTTTCTGGCGAACAACCAGGTGAAAAGCGCGGTCCTGGCGCCGCCGATGTGAAGATAACCTGTCGGCGCTGGCGCAAATCGTACTCGGATGTTGTTCATTTTAATCCAGAGCTCCTTGTTTAAATTAATCTTAAAACTATTGATGATTGGTGAATAAAACGTAAAACGTGAAACGTGAAACATTTCACGCATCACGTTTCACTCG
>DTYX01001029.1 GCA_012961655.1 Candidatus Poribacteria bacterium | reverse complement strand
TGGAAAAATGCCTGTCATATCCTGGAGCCGGGCATAGAAACTTTATATTGGGCAAAGTTATGGCTTCTTCTGCTACAGCAATACCTGTCAAAAGATATTGACAAATTAGAGTGCTTGTTATTATTTTAATTTTTTTCATGGGCGTGTTTTGATCTAAATAGATAAAGTCCGCCTGGGTTTGTGGTGTTCTTTGTTTGTCCTTAGGCAAAATCGAATAGCCTGTTTAACTATATTTTTAGAAGAGGTTGATGGGCTTGATTTCAAGCATCGTCGGATTCATTATCTTGTGTTATTTGACTATCGGCAAACTTTTCTTCCCGGCGGGAGTGGAAACAGGCATGCTTTCTTATCTGTATTCTGAAACACGATTAACGGAGAGGATGCCAATGCTGATGCTTGGTGTTCTGCTGGTCGTCATCGGTGTGCAATTTATTACGATGGGTTTGTTGGGAGAATTAATCGTCAGAACTTATCATGAATCCCAAAGGAAACCTATCTACGTTATCCGAGAAATTATCGGATAGATAAAATCGGTAGAAACCGAATTTCTCAGAGAAACTTGGTTTCTTTTCACGGAGAGCAATAATGAAAGATTTTTTATTAATCTTTGTAAATGTACTTTTTACCGTTATAGGACATCTCATGTTGAAACATGGCATGAGCCAGGTTGGGCGCGTGAGTTCCATTAGCATGTTGCCATCCATTGCCGCTCGGGCTGTTCTTAATCCATTTGTGGTTTTCGGATTGCTCGTTTTTTTGATGACTTCGGGGCTCTGGTTGGTGGTGCTATCACGGGTGAAATTAAGCCTCGCCTACCCGATGCTAAGCATAAGTTATATATTAGCGATATTTTTTTCCTGGCTTCTATTCAAAGAACACATCCCGTGGATTCGCATCGTGGGCGCTTTTGTCATCTGCATCGGCGTTAGTTTAGTGTCGATAACTGTTCTCAATGTGGCTGGCACAATTGCAGGACAAAATGGTTTACCGGTGTCCACCGCGACCGTTATTATCAGAAATGCAGCTAAAGGTGTGGAAAATAGTACCGTGACGGACGCAGATGGAAGATATCAATTCACCCTTAGGGATTTCCTCGGCTCTGGCATAGCATCGGGTGATACACTTGAAGTGAGCGTCCGAAAAGAGGACGTTAATTTCAAAACCGTAAACCATCGGGTAACACCGGAGGAGTTCAATAAATCTTCGATTGTGATAGAAAAAATAAAGTTACCAGACTATAAAAACTAGACTTCCGAAGTCTGGACAGATGATTAGGAGAATAAACATGGTGGAAATAGGCATAGGTAAGCCTTCTCACGTAGCTATGATGTTATCAGCTATCTGCCCGGGATTAGGTCAATTGTATCTGCGGAAGATAAGAAAAGCCTTGGTTTTATTCTTGGTGGCAGCTATGGGGGCTTTCATTGTTTACGTTAACTCACTGCCGCTTGATAATTTTTCGAACCTATGGCGGTTTGATATGACAACCCAAGAATCATATCAGATTTGGCAATTTAAAAATAATCGACTGATGTTTCGTCCTCATTGGTACTTTAAAATAAGTGGATATATTCAATTTGTGGCTATGTGGTTGTATGGAGTTGTTGATGGCTGGAGGGGTAGGCGAATCTACAAACGTAAAGCGTAACTTTTTACGTATTACGGTTTCCTTTTTACCTAAATTCCTATATGAGCCAAGATTTAAAAAAAGGAGAATTTATGATTCCCATATTAGTTACATCGATTATAATCTTAACGATGATACCTGTAGTAAGTTATGGATTCACCGCGGGCAATTCGTCTTCTTTGGCAAAAGAGGGTGAATTTGGCAAATTAGAACAATTAATCGAGTTGCCACAGGAAGATTGGATGAACCTTATGATAATGGGGATAAAAGCCGGTTATGCCCATGTCTTCATGGATAGAGCTGAATACAAGGGCGAAGAGATGATAAAAATTCGCTCTGAGATGATGATAGAATTGAAGAGGGCAGGTCTTTCATTACAACTGTCCAAGATGAAAGAAGCGTATTTGGACATGGACTTGTCGCCCCATTACTTTATCTCAACCTCCAATGAGACAGGTGAGGATAAAGTGGTGGAGGGAAGAATTGAAAATGGCACAGTTACTCTGAAGACCACTTTAAGCGGTAAAACTACTGAGGAGAGTAAGGCGATTCCCAAAGACATCGTCTTCGAGGAGATGTTGGGATTTATTGCGCTTAAAAATGGTTTGAAAATCGGCGACCGATACGACCTAAACGTATTTAATCTTGAGCTACTCCAACCAGTCAAAACGACGGTAGTAGTCGAGTGTGAAGACGTAATTGAATATAACGGCGAAAAGAAGAACGTATTCGTGCTGAATTATACTTTAGACCTGATGGGTGGCATCCAAAGCCGCGAATGGCTGGGGCCTGATGGCACGACCTACAAAATGACAATGGGCGCGATGGGCATTGAGATGATTCGGACCGATAAGGAGACAGCGTTGGGCGAGATAGGCGATGTAGATGTCATCATCAATACCAAAATATTCCCACAGGGCGAACCGCCTGAATCCGGCAGCACTTACTTCAAAGCGCGCGTAACGTTAAGTTCGGGGGATTTAGCCGAAACCTTCATGAATACTGAAAGGCAGGAAATCGCTTTAAGCTCTGATTCCCAAACCGGTATTTTGCAGGTTCGCACTCTAGATATCGCCGAACAATTCGCCCCTTCGTTGCCGATAACAGACAGGGAATTGTCGGAATTTCTCAACCCCACGGTCTACGTTCAGGCGGATGACGAATCAATCAAGAAGCAAGCTCAGGAGATAATTGGCGGTGAGACTAATTCATGGCGGGCGGCTACGCTAATTTGTGAATGGGTTCACGAAAACATCAAGGATAAAAATCTCAAGGTGGGATTCGGTTCGGCTAAGCAGACGCTTGAATCTCTGGAAGGCGATTGCACTGAACACACCGTTCTTTTCATCGCCTTAGCGCGCGCTGTTGGAATACCCTCACGAATCTGCGCTGGGCTTGTTTATCAACGTGACGCTTTCTACTACCATTTTTGGCCCGAGGTTTACGTCGGCAAATGGGTCTCAATGGAGCCAACCCTGGGACAAATTCAGGCGGACGCCACACATATTCAACTCGCCGGTGGCAAGCTCGAATCTGAGTCGGCCCTGGAATTTGGAGAAGGCGTCCTGAGAACATTAAACCGTCTACAAATTGAGCGCATGCAATAGCACACACAGCAGCCCGACTTTAAAAGCAAAACAGATTCAGAGTTGTTCACTGTTACTCGAAAAAGGCGGAATCGATATTATCTGTTTCGTTCTCGCCTCCGCTATGGTCCTGGCGAAATTATCTATTTTATGAAAATGAGCATTGTATGTCCGGCTAACCGGTATAGTTCATAATATTCATAGTGCGTTAATTTTAAAGTAGTCCCGTTAAGACGGGATAGTGTGTTTTTTAATATGCTTTAGTAAAATACGCACATCTCTATACCCGTCTTGACGCTCATCACATAATTTGGAAAGAAAACGGTGGCAAAGATACAATTAAGAATTTGATAGCAGTTTGCAGAGAATGCCATAGAGCCCCGTGGCAACATATACAATATCAATCTTCTCATTTTGTAAAAAAGTCTGAAGGTCATCATAGGCATTTTCAGCTCCGAATTTCTTGGAAAATTTACTTAAACCACCGTAGTTTTCTACTAATGGTATTTCTTAAACCCACATCTTTAGCCGCAGATATTATCTCCTCGTGTTCTAACAGTTGAGCTTTAAGTTCATTTAACTCTTTCCGTAATTTCAAATTATCTTCTTTCAATTCCTCATTTTCTTGCCTTAAAATTTCTAGATGTAAAACTTGGCAGGATAGATTTTCGATGATGTCCGCAGTTTGAATGTTATAAGATAATTTTTTTATCAAAGTTGGTAAACCATCCAAAGTAATCGTAATTTGCTTTTTTTCAGAAGACCCATTACCAGATTTTCGTTGGATATACGGTTCTAACTCTGGGTCATCTTTTGAAATAATCCATTCAATCGTTGATTCCTCCAAGCCTAATAAATTGGACGTTTCGGTAATAGTTAATTGATTCTTCATCTTATTTGCACACTCCTTATAATACGGATAAAATTTGGATTTTGGTATTGTTTACGATAACACAAAATATCGATATCTATTTAACCTGCCAATGCCATAATATAGTACATAACGCTTTTATGGTCTATTCGGTGTACAAGTCATAATCACCTTTATCACCAGCAATTCTAGCATTATCGAAGGGAGTATTTTGCCTTAACGGACCTCTCATTGTGGATGAAACTACCAATTTTTTAGCCTCTCTTTTACAGCTTCCCATACCTCTTCTACAGAGATAGATTTCATACAGATATTATCTTTGCATCTATCCGTAAATTGCTTACACGGACTACATGGAACGGGATGTCTGATAGTTATATGTGCTTCGCCCATTGGCTGAAACTTCTTATGATTGCCAGGGCCAAACAACGCGATAGTTGGTGTTTTCATTGCGACGGAGATATGCATTGGACCTGTATCGTTGGTTACGAAAACGTCACATTTTTCGATGAGAGCAGCCAATTGTCGTATTTTTAAATGACCAGCTATAGTTATAGGATTGGATCTCATATAACTTGCTACTTTCGATACTAAATCCCCCTCTTTTGACCCGCCGAAGATCAAAACCTGAGCTTGCAAATGTTCCGCCGCTAGGTCCCCAACGGCTGCGAAGCGTTGGGGCATCCATTGACGCGGTCGCCAACCAGCGCCGGGGAATAGACCAATTTTAGGATTCTCTGCTGAAATTCCTCGGTTATTGAGGAATCGTTCCGCGTATTCCCTATCCTCTTCGGAGACAAACAATTCCAAGGCTCTATCTTCTGGGTGAATTCCTATCGCTCTTAGCAAATCCAAATTTCTATCAATCGCATGTTTGTTGACTTTGTCAGGAACTCGTACAGTACATAGTATTCCCAGCGGTTGGTGATATCCAACCCTGCATTTGGCAAAACTCAAGTATGCCAACAAACTCGTGCGAAACTTACGCTGGAAATCTATTGTCAGATCAAATTCGCGCTGTCGTATCTGGTGGATAACCCGCCACATCTCTTCGGTATTCTTTTTCCCTGTTCGGTTATAAGAGATAATTTCATTCAGATGCGGATTTTCCGACACGACATCAGCGGATTGTTTTCCTACTAGCATGGCTATATAGGCCCGCGGAAAATGTTGCCGTACTGTCCGAATAGCAGGTGAGGTCAGCACAACATCGCCTAAGGAACTTAATCGAATTAATAAAATCCGGTTAATCAAGTGAGGTCACCTTTTCCCCCGGTGAATCTCCGTTAGCGCATAAAAAAACGCCTGGACGAGCCAGACGTTTTACCAAAATCAGCGTATCGAAAAAACAACACACTTCTAAATTCGTTATAGGTGAAATTACATTAACTATTCTCCTGAAGAAATTTGCACGATAAATTTACATCCTGATTTTCAGAGTCATTTGCTTATAGAAAATTCCGAGCATCAGGAAAAATTACCCTTAGCTCTTTCCAATATTTATCGCAGCGCGATCTCTTTCGAGCCGGGGTAAGAATTTGCATCCTCGTCTGATGTTCCTGCTTCCTGTTCTTTGTAGAACGGATAGCCATCGCCATCGCCATCGTACTCCATCTGTCTGACCTTTTGTTGCGCCTGACGATAAAATTCTTTATCCTCTCCAAGGCTCATGTATGTTTTATAGCCTTCATAAGCATTACTGAACTCGCGAATTGCTTCGAAACAGACAGCCTGTCTGTAAATGCTCTCGTCGCGTCGGCCAGATTCTGGAGCTTTTTTAAATAGATTATCATAAGCCTCGATCGCTCTTTCATAATCGCCACTATCTTGATAGAGTTTCCCAATTTGAAAAAGCGAATCTGCGACGACAAATTTTTCCATCGGCAATTCTTCTACAAGTTCCTTATAAGCTTTTACAGCAAAAGGATAATTTTTCAGCGACAACCAACCTCTGGCGATGTTAATATAAGCCTGAGCGACTTGTTCGCCAAATACACTATACACTTCCGATTGGTC
>DTYX01001028.1 GCA_012961655.1 Candidatus Poribacteria bacterium | reverse complement strand
CGTAGTCGCAAGACTTCGGGACTCCAATACGTCAATTTGCCCGAATTTTTGCAAATTCGGCTACAGGAACCCTACTATTTCTACTTCTTCGATATTTTGCTTGACTATCAACCTTCAAGCTGTTATACTTTTTCATTCAGAGGTGATTAACATGGCAAAGAGAACGCGAAATCAACTTCCGCCTCAAATTCGGAAGTTACTCAAAAAGAAGGGCTGGACGTGGCCTCCAGATGAAAAGCTGAAAGCGGAGATGCATGAAGCGTGGAAAAAGCTTTCCGGATGTTGGCAAACAGACCCAGAAGTCCTCAAGGAAGTCCACAAATACTTTCCTGAGCGCTTCCCTGATGAGGAATGACAATGCCTGCTGAACGAAGAGATTTTTTGTCGCCATTAGAACCTGTTGTCTATTTAGACTCTACATACACCATTGCTTACTTCGATGCTACTGAACGCTTCCACGCAGGATGCAATGCATTTAGCCAACGACTGGAGGCTGAATCCGTCCTTCCGGCTGTTAGCGACTTGGTGTATAATGAACTCGCCTTTCATCACTTAAAAAGCGCCTTTGTCGCAGAAGGACGGCGGCTTTCCAGAAGTTGGATTTGGGTGAAACGCAATATGCCCCAAGTTTTTACCGCGGCGATGTCGGAGGTTAAAGCAAGTAAAACAGAATTGGAAAGAACAACGCTCAAGCTTCCCATTAGCGATGCTGTAATGACACGGGCTTTCCAATTGATGGAGGATTTCCATCTCCTCCCCACCGATGCCTTTCATATTTCTACTGCCCTTGAGTCCAACGTTACTGCTTTTGTCACACTCGATCGAGATTTCCTGGCGGTGGATGGTATTATTGTCTACACTTGTCTTCTTCCCCGGTGACGGGATTCCTTCGGAACAAGTCTTCTCGCCCAATGCCTTTGGGCGGCTTACGAAGTAAACTGTTGAGCTCGCGAACACATTTGCGTTTATACGTTTCAAAGCCGCCTTCCATTTGATGACATGAATTTTTGTAACAGCTTGTCCCTGTGGCATTAGTATCTATTCGATTGTAACTTCTTGATACTGTGATAAGAAGGACAAAAGCGCAGATGACTATCTTTGCGTTACAAGACAAGCGATTCTATCGCGTCAGACCAGTCTTTGCATCAAAGGTAAATTGCTGCCCCGAAAAATCCCATATTTCAACTGTTCCCATTGAACTGCCCTCCTTTCCCATTGCTTCTCCCACCAAAACAGCAAAATTTAGGCACTTAAGGCACTTCAGACACTTTTTAAGCGCCATATTCCCCTCGAAGCGCTTTCATCTTTATCTCCATATAGTACATAAAATTATCATAAGACACATCCGGCGGAACGGTGTGGTCTACCGTTGGAATGTATCCGCCTCCTTCTATGAGAGGCGATATCCTTTCCACCTCTTTTTCTATGGCTTTCTTATCTTTTGCCAGTTCTCTCTTGTCAACGCCGCCGGAAAGCGCCAAATCGCGCTCGTATTCTTTTCTGAGCTTCAACGCATCCATGTCAGCAGCAACCTCAAGAGGCCAATGGCACGTCACGCCGGCTTCGATGAAAAGTGGAAGAAGATGTTCTGTGTTTCCGTCACTGTCCACCAATATTGTCTTAATTCCATGCCGGTTGAAGAAATCAATTACCCGCTTGTACCGCGGCAGCATGAACTCTTTAAACATCTGCGGCGAGATAAGTGGGCCGGATTTACACGCCATGTCTTCAAAAAAATTGAAGTAGTCGATATCCAACTCTTCGACCGCTCTTTTGGTGACATCTATGATAAAATCCGCGAGGAAATCCATCATTTCGTGAACTAACTTTGGCTGGTCATAGAAGGCAAGGGAGAGGTTTTCAGTGCCCATCCATTTACGCGGGGTGCTGTAAAATCCGAATGCTGCATTTGTCAAAAGACAGAGAGGACAATCCCGCGCTTTCCAATCTTTGACTCTCTCATCCCAATCCTGCGGATATCTTTCGGGGGACTTCGAGTCGTAACGTTTTTTCATCTCCTGAAAATCCGCTATGTTTTTGACAGGAAAATCTATGTATTGGTCCATCGAGGGGCGAGTGCCGCGGACTGTGCCCTCTTTTAGAGCTTTTCTTTTGATGCCGTTTCCATCTCGGTAGATGATTACGCGCTCATCCTCTTCGATAACCTGATGTTCAAAGTGCGGCATCATATCTACCGCGATGTTGACAAACTCTCTCTTATCGAGTTTAAAAAAATCTTCTCCACGAAAGAAATCCCCGCGAAGCGCATCTTCAGGTAGACCTTCAGAAAGCCACCGTTCGTGAGTTTGTCCCCAGATTCCCAATTCGTGATTGGGAACACGGTCGGGGGTTTGAAAGTTCATTGTACGCAAAAATCTTTCTCGATAATTCATTGTTTTCACCTATGCGATGTAAATTTTTTCACCTATACTGTTTTAGAGGAGTTTTAAGAGCAAAGAATTTTCTCGTAATGCGTTTCACGCTGGATATAATTAATTCTTCTCGTTTTCACCGCTGAAATAACAGTATATCTTTCACTTTGTCGAATGATTTCAGCGTTGCCAAAAGTTTGTTGTAGCATTTTCAGATACATTTGAGGTTTGGCGACCACTAAAAAGATTTGTCCCTTAGATTTTAGTTGTCGATAGCTACCACGGATGAATGGCAGAATAACATCCTTGCCGCTATGCGTGGGCGGATTGGAACAGATGACATCGAAGTCAATGCCGTTGACAGCTTCAAATCCATCGCTGACGTATGCTCGAGCATTATGGCATCCATTGGCGGCAATATTGTGCCTGGCGCATCTGATAGCTCGGATGTTTGTGTCTACCAGGAAAACTTCTCCCTTGTGGGCGATGTGCGATGCGACAACCCCCAATGGTCCATATCCACAGCCTAAATCTAGGACAGTATCCGATTCGCGAATATTCATTGTTTCAATTAACAACAACGTTCCCGCATCTATTTTTTTTCGTGAAAAAACGCCTGGTCTAGTTTGAAAAGTGTAACTTTTTCCCAGTAGTTCTGTTGTAATTTGATATTCATAACTCTCTTCTATCTCTTCGCCTGCATCGGGTTTCCTTATTGACTTCAGGATTCGATATCCTTGAGATTTTTCCACAGTTTCGACGTTGCCATAAATCCTCTCCATGAATGATGCGACACTTTTAGCGCCCTTTTTCGTTTTTATTGCGATGTAAAATGCTCCTCCCATTTTCAAGCATCGTTTTGATTTCTGAATCATCTCAAAGCAGAAATCCTTCCCAAGGTGCGCGGCATGCCACATCAATATAACATCGAAAACCTCATCTTCATCGCCAGGCTCATCGGCGAGAAGCGCTTCAGCGTTCAGCAAGCGGTTACGTTTTATATTTTGCTGGGCCAATTGTACCGCCCGAATATCGGGCGTTGTTAATGTTACGTTCCCACGTGGCGCAGCAGCCGCGGCGACGATTCCGATTGCGCCATAGCCGCAGTTTAAGTCTAAAATGCTGTCATCCTCTTTGACTTCCATCGTTTCAACCAAAAGCTCAATACCCGCTTCAATCTTATTCTTCGGCAACGATAGACCACCTTCTGTTGCAAAAACGAACTGCCGTTCCCTCAAAATGGCGTATATTTGATATGCACGATTCATCATTTTCGCAACTCCTTCTGATATCGTATAAGACAGTCGATGGGATTAACCTTTTTTGAAAATGATAACTTTTTTTGTATCGAAGGTCAAGACTTTATTGTGAAGTGAAGGGAAAACCAAGGACTTTTCCTTTCAAAACCCTTTCCTAATTAGAAAATTGGATTGACATGAGATGAAAAACATGTTAAACTGGAATTGAGTAATAGTAAGAAGGTAATAGAGTGACAGATTCTGATAATCTCACCACTTTAAAAGGCAAGCTCAGAAAGCATCGTTTTCTTTATTCTCTGGCAAACATCCCTTATCCTGCGCCGCAATGGAATAAATCGGTGCGAAATCTGATCGATGAACTTGGAACGAAGGCAGAAATTCTCGACCTGGGCGCTGGGACTCGACGACGAGCGGAGCATGTTATTAATTTGGAAATTGAAACGATGCCCAATGTTGACATCGTTGCTGATGGACATTACTTGCCTTTTCGCTCGGAAACCTTTGATGCGGTAATTTTAGAGGCTGTTTTGGAGCATGTACAAAATCCTCAACAGATGGTAGCGGAAATACGCAGAATTTTAAAGAAGGGCGGATATATCTGCGCGGCCGCGCCTTTTTTGCAGGGATACCATGCCGCGCCACACGATTATCGACGCTATACAACTTCAGGTTTTGAGTTGCTGTTTGCTGACTTTCAGAAATTGGCAAGCGGACCATGCGCCGGACCAACTGCTACCTTACATTGGATATTCAGGGAATATGTTGGGTTGCTATTGTCTTGCGGAAATTTATGGCTGGCAAAATTTATCTCAATTTTCATCGGTTGGCTGACCTTTCCCATTGTATTTCTCGACAGCGCGCTCAAGTTTAACAAACATGCCCATATCCTCGCTTCCGCGGTGTATTTCATTGGGAGAAAGGAATAAAAATCAACCGTCCCACAGGGGCGATATTTTTATAGCGATGCAAATCAACAGAAAACGCCTTATAAAATTAGTAATCACTTCAGTTATCGCTTTGGCGGCTGTCTATCTCTTGCTATCGAATATTGAACTCCGCCGCATTCCTGAAGCGCTGAGCGGCATTCCCATCCAAACTCTCATCATCGGCTTTTTAATTTATCTCTTCTTCGTGCTGATGAAGGCGCTCCGTTTCAAATCAATCCTCAATATCGAGCTCCCTCTGCGGCGATTTTTTCCGATAATTGCTTTGCACACCTTCTGGACAAATCTACTGCCGATGCGCGCTGGCGATGTATCATATATTTACCTGCTTAAAAGTCGGGAGAAGGTTGCGGGAACGAAAAGCGTAGCGTCGTTAATGGTCGCCAGCGTGTTGGATATTCTCTTGCAACTAACGCTTATCGTAGGCATAGCATGGTATTTCAAACCTCGGTTGGCTTCAAAGATGTCATACGCATCTTTCCTGTTTATCCCTTTTTTTGGTATTTTAGCGCTGCTTGCAATCATTTCCATTGCGCTCGTGTTGCCTAAGCGTTGTGTTATTATGACCGAACGTCTCGCTCTTACATTCCAACGGTTAAAAACTCCAGTTCTTCTCCCTCTTCTTAATTCCAAATTCCGAATTCCGAATTCCGAATTCCTCTTCGGGGGGCTTT
>DTYX01001027.1 GCA_012961655.1 Candidatus Poribacteria bacterium | reverse complement strand
CCAGATTCCCCGGTCCATTAATCGTACCGTCAGCATTGCGCGTATAGCCTGACGGCAGTGTCCTATTTATTGCGTTTATATCGACGCCAAAACCAAAGAGTGCCGCTACCGTTTCTTGCTCATGCAAAGCGAATGCACTGCCTTGCGTGACAGTGACACTACCTGTTGCCGCAACATTGGGCACAGCCAACGGCGGCGCACGTGCTGCAAAGCCAACATCATCGCCTTCTGCAATAGGAGTGGTTTCGGTTTGGGAGTAGATGATTTCGGATGCCATCATCGGCATGGCAAATGCCATGCTAACGCTCCAAGTGGAGAACAGCATAACGACAGCCAAGCGCAAAATATGGCGGAGGCAACCCATTCCTTCGCCTAACTTATTCTAACCGATGTCTCTGCTACACCCTGAAGTTCTTTCAGCAAAAATGAGCTGAACGATCCGACGTTAATTGGTATCGGATTTGAGTTAGCTTCAGAATAGAACTCACATAATGGATCAGATCGCGGATCATCTAGAGAGAACCAAGCTGCCATGTAACCTTGGTGGACAAAAAAACATACTATTGGATTTGATGCAGTCCTTTTGACCTCATTTTCAGCTAAAAGCTCGTCTAGAAACTCTCCATTTTCGCAAACTTCATCAATAAACCACTCGCTGCCTTTTAGTGCGCCGTGTTTATCTTTACCCATCCACAACAAAAATTGGTGATAAGCAATCGGCAGATTTACATCCAAATTTGCCCGTAGTTCAGCGACTTCTGCCTCAGTAGCGCCTACCGGTGGACCAAATTTTGAAAGCAGCCTTTGCTCATAAAATTTTCGACATTCCTGTAGGTAGTCATAATCCTGCATCATTGGCCCCCAGCACGCACTATCAGATTAATGTTTGGGAACATTTCTCTGAACTGGGTGATGACACCCTGACAAGAGCCGCAAACAGTTCGCTCGCTCAGAAGTCGGATTGTCCCTGTTGATTGTGGCGTCAGACGCTGCGCCAAGTTCTCCAACACAAAAACTTCCGAATCCAAGTTACGAAGGTGCCCAACTGTTGTAGTCGTGAAAATTGGATTTTCTGGCATTTCGACGCCTGGTCCCCTCCTGCCACTCACACCAATAACTTCACCGATATCAACTCCATCAACTTAGGATACCATCGGCTCATCTTTGATCAGGAACAGATCATCCCGGAACAGCGATTTCAACACTACACGTCGCTTGGAGAACATCGGAAAGTCCGCCGCAACATCGTTGATATCCTCAGTCACCTGCACCCAGTAACCTTTCCCAACCCTCTGAATGGGAAAGCCAGCGGCAGAGATGATATCAGGCTCAACCTCTTTGGCAAAATCACCGCCAAAAAACATTCCCCAACCCAAGTTCGGAAGTTGGCCATTAACAACCACGAAAGACCGGAAGTCACTTTCTGGGGTGCCAAAACCACATTCCTGATTATCTAATGATGCAAAACAATGCACCATAGCCACAGCAGAATTCATAGCCTCGCTCAACTTCATCCCTAGTGCGCACCAGTCTGTTTTCTTGTGCATGGAGGCATGAACATTCAGACGCCCTTCAATAACCATTCCTTTGGTATTTCGACCAGTGTGGCTGATTTCGGCTTCATACTTCACCGCTCGATTTCGCTTCCATCGAAGACCAATCGGAAATTCGGACAACGATCCACTAGTCCGCATTTGCGCAACCTGTGCCCAATACCGTTCAGTTTTCTCAACGGATTCAAAGGGTCCTACCTTATCCTCCCACTGGTAGAGCATTTCAGGGACAAGTTGAGGACTAACATCTTCAAATGCCTGCAACACATGCCGCCCAACAGACCAATCTGTTGTACTCTCTCCAGTGAGAGCAGAAAATCTTATCTCGTCTTTTGCCATTAGAAATCACTCAGGTTTCCTGTCGATGGATCATATCGGTAAATCCCACCACCAACCTTTCTTGTTACAGCATCAATACGCGCCCTCAGTGGACCTGAAATGCTTTGAGTTCTGGGGCTAACTACAAGATTGAAAGGGGTTCCAGTACTCTCAGCAAGTTGCAGCTGAGCGCGCATCTGGTTTGAATTCGAGAGGTTTTGAACATTTTTAACTTCAAGAATGCCACCAGTGTTTCTACCCCACAAATCTGGAATTGTCGTGACCTGCTTGCCGCTTGGCAATGTAACCGTTACCGGCGTACCGTTTTTGACCCCGCCAACATGCCCCAATGCATCAACGACTTGCTGTTCGAAAACCGCACCATTTTGCCGGTTCAAGGCAATCTGTGATCCCCTATTTGG
>DTYX01001026.1 GCA_012961655.1 Candidatus Poribacteria bacterium | reverse complement strand
TACTATTTCTCCATATGAATGCAGCATTATCACATCATCTTAAACACAGAGACACGGAGACACAGAGGAACTCTCCGCGACCCCTCCGTGTCTCAGCGCCTCAGTGTTAAAGTTCAACATCTTATGCTTTATTTTCAAGGAGAATTGGTAGTCCTTTCTGTCAAATCGTCTGTTCCCGGCGATCTGACAGACCGCGCTACAGTATGTTTGTCAAAACAAATTTAACAGCGCAATTTGTCTGAATCACTAATATGATAGTTTAACCACTGTAACGGCAAAAATTCAATGCATTTAGCTCCTTGAACCATTTTCAATTCTCACAAGCTCAAGTTTAACATATTTTTTTCATTATGTAAACGAAAATCTTATGCTTTCCTTATTAGCGTATACGCCCTCAGATTCCACGTGACATTCTATCCAGATAATTTGTAAATCCCATTGCACTCCAGAACTCTTGTGCTACAGGATTGTGATGCGCAACGCTCACTTTCAAAATGTTTTGACAGATTGCGATGAAATGCCATCAACCTCTTCCAGAGTTTGAGGACGGATGGTATATCTTTCATGGTTGCTTTACGCACTGTTATTTCCATCGGACTTCTCCTACAATTTATGTCTAACTCTTTTCGCCGCAGAAGTAAATAGGCTCTATTCCCTATCTCACTTCCTAAATTTTTCATTATTCATTCGTTTTAATTTCACTTATCTCACTTCTTGGTCACTGTGATGATTCCATTGTCTGCATCCACGGATACGTGGTCTCCTGTTTCGATGATTTCGAATGGCACTCGCTCTAATTCAGACACCATTGGGATATTGTTGACCACACAGCCAAGGACGGCCAAGGCATCGACGTTGATGTTCACAAGGGCAACTGGCGCATTGCCTTCTGCATGAGCAAGACCAATCACGAGCGGCGTCGCCGATGACCCTTTAGTGGATTCAATAACCAGTACCTTTCCTCGGAGAGATTTGCCTTCAAGTGGATGTCCTGATGCGATGATGCGACCGCTTATCGGGTCTACCTCACCCCAGAAAGACAAGGTAGTAGGAGCTACCAATGCTTCACCTTCGGCTTTGCCTTTTACCAGTCCTCGACACTTGATTACGATACTATCCGACATAAGACCACCTCCCCGTCAACGCAGCGTCAAGACAACCTTTGACTGCATCGACAATTACTTCGGCTTTTATCATGTTTCTAGCGTAGTGAGCCTGTTTAAAGCCGGCTGTGACAATTCTTTTGGCGTCCAATCGCATGGAATTCGTCGGGCAGGTATCGCAGAACAGATAACCACCCGCGTCATAAATCATCTTTGCATAGCCAAGCCGCTCAGCGTTGGCTCGCGTGGCGTAAGCGGTGCAAACCCATAACTTCAATTCATCAGCGAGACGTTTTCCTTTTAAGTAAAGCGCTATCTCGGCAATTTCATTTAGAGAAGCGTGAGGACATCCTAAGATAACTGTGTCGATAGCGTCGCCGGTGTGTATCCTAAGCTGGCTGTAAGAATCACGTAGTTCACTATCACCAAAAGTTACCTTTAGTTTAGGGGGATTTCCACCCAATGCTTGCTCAAGCGTCGCGGCCTCGGGGGTAACACTCACAATGTGGCACATAGTTACCCCGCCGCCTGTCGCTAGGGCTGCACACAACTGCTTTGCATCCTCTTGGGATGGCTGCGGTGTCCCTTGAAACACCGGCACATCAAGGCCGGCAATCTTACCGGTGAAATAGCCCAAAGCGCCCCAATCGGTTGGCGTGCGTAATTGGGCCGTTACATCCACCTGCAAAGTCGCCCGCCGGTTCTCATCTAGTAGCACACTAAATTCGGGGACGAATCCTACTAGAGCGGCGGCTATCGCGCTCTCAGTGCCATGACGGGTGGTCCGAGCGCCAAGTATTGAATTGGCATAGACCACCGCGGAAGATTCTGTCCAGGCGCAGACTTCCCCCTTCAATGGAACATTGCCCACCAAGTATGGTGCGCACGTGTAGGTCATGAGAAATCCAGCCTCACGAGCCATCTCCATAACTTCGAGTTGCGCCTCTACCTGCTCTTGGGGCATTTCTATCTCATCATACTGCTCCTCATGTGCAAAAGTGATATGTGTTGTGCTATGGCAGCAAACCCGATGTTGACAGGCGGGTCGCAAGAGTGTCATCGCGTTGTCGATAGTTTTCTGATTGGCGCCCCATACCAGATTCCCCGGCACAGTGACAAGTGCATGTGTGTTCGTGACGGGAATTAGACGCCGCGCGCCCATAGCAGCGCCCCATTCCACCAACCAGCGCATACACTTTGCCAGAAATGCTCCTTTAGCGCCATCCATTATTTGCTGTTGTTCTGCCGTCAATTCCATATATTTCATGACTCCTTTCGATTGCCTGTATTACCCGGATATGGGTTTAAAATAAAATCAATTTTCATTAGAGATGCGTTAGAGAATCTTGTCACATGCTCGTCAGACCAAAAAATGGCGACAGCTGCTGACGTCCATACGGATGCAAACAGTGGGAGGGTGTTGAGAGAAGGCATGGGAAGACCGATGGGATTGTATGTTATCGTGCCATTCGATGAGGATTGGTCATAATTATCTGGGAATCCAGCCATAGCCTAGCCTATGAGTGAGGATAAACCGATTCTCGGTGCTTATAGGACAGCACAAATTGTATGAAAAAATTCTTAAGTTGATACGAATGGTGAGGATAAGCAGCTAACACTTCGTACCGGACTGACGCGCAATGAATTGCGCTACTACAATCTCTCAAATCGCAAAAAATGGAATACCTTTTTTCGAATT
>DTYX01001025.1 GCA_012961655.1 Candidatus Poribacteria bacterium | reverse complement strand
TTTACTATACGGATTATTGGCTTTCGTGATAACTGGCTGTGCTATAAGCAGGGGAGGTACGAAACTGGAAGCGGGTTCAAAACCCGCCCTGCTCGATAAACTTGTTGAACTTAACAACTTATGGCGGAAACACGTTGACGCGGGTAATTTCGCTATTGAGAACAACGACTTTACCAAAGCCATCGAAGAATATAAATCCGCGTTAGCCATTAAACCGAATAGCAGCGAAGTTCATATCAAATTAGCACAAATCTACGCCAAGCAAGAGGAATACGAACTTGCTCAGGCAGAATTTCGTGAAGGATTAAAGTTAGACTCGAAAAATATTCCGGCGCGCAATTATCTCGGCTATCTACATGAAATCCTGGGACAGTATCAACAAGGCGCTGAACAGTTTGAGACGGTTCTAAGCTTAGACCCCAAAAACCTTTATGCCTTGAGCCATTTGGGCTTGATGTATATACAATTGAAGCAGATAGATAAAGCGGAATCGGTACTCCGCACAGCGCTGGAAATCGACCCCGAATGCCAACGGGCTGATAGCAAAAACACGCACAACTATCTCGGTTTAGTGTATGAAAATAAGGGCGATATCGCCGCTGCTATTGCGGAATATCGGGAATCGATAAGGCTTTTCCCAGATGATATGTGGCCTCGTAAACGCCTCGCCTCTCTGCTCGAAGACCACGGACGTTACTATGAAGCTCAGTTGGAATATCTCCAGATGCTGGAAATCGACCCGGAAAATCTTTTGGCGAAGTCGAGATTAAACGTCCTTAGCCAAATCATGTTTGGCTCTGAAGTCGTTATTCATGTTGAGCCGGTTGACATTGTCGAAGATAACATCGAATCGGTGATAGGAGATGCTCCCGATGCCAGTGAATATCCCGACGCCGATGCGATAATTTTACTCAATAAATTTAGTCATGAAGTGCTAGAGAGCGGTCGTTCACGCTATACCGTTCATCAAGTCGTCAAAATATTTACGGAACGGGGAATCCAAAGTTATGGCGAAGCTATAATGCCCTTTAAATCTCGTTCACAGAACATCGAAGTAAATATCGCCCGTACAATTCTTCCCGATGGGGCCGTAGTTGAAGCGCCTGATGAATCGTTCCACGATGTTACTCCACCTGGGTTGTTAGAATATAATCTCTTTTCAGATATGATGTGGAAAGTAGTAGCAATGCCGTCGCTTCAACTGGGGGCAATTATCGAATATCAGATAACCGTCGAGGATGCGGCTGAACCGGTAAGCGATAAAATATGGTTTTGGGGCGGGATGGCATTTCAGACGACGGAGCCGATATTGCAATCGAAATATGCTTTGCGCGTCCCCAAAGATTTTACATTTAAGTGGAAGACTTATAATGCTGAGATTGAACCGATTATATTGCACAATGAAACGAACACGACATATCTCTGGGTTTATGGTGAAACTGAAGCGATACAGCTTGAATTGAACATGGCTTCTCTTGCGGATATCGTCCCGCGCTTGAGCTATTCATCCGTTCAATCGTGGGATGACGTGGCTTCCTGGTATAATGAACTGGCGGTGGAATGTTACAACACAGACGAAATGATAGAATCGACTGTCGCTGAATTAATTGCAAATGCCAAAACGGATGAAGAGAAAATCGAGGCGATTTATTACTTCGTCGCGTCGCAGATTCGATACGTCGGCGTCGAATATGGCAAAGGAGCGTATCAACCTAATTACGCTCAAGATGTCTTCAGAAATCGGTTTGGCGATTGCAAAGACAAGGCGACGTTAATGATAGCAATGCTCGAATTAGCCGGCGTTGAAGCCTACCCTGTTATGATTAGCCCTGCGCCTTTCGATAGAATCGACCTGGAATTGCCTTCCCCCGGACAATTCAGCCACGTCATCGCCGCGCTGCCGACATCCGAAGGAGATTATATCTGGCTCGACCCCACCTCAGAGACGTGTAGCTATGGAGATTTACCCGTTAGCGACCAGGGGCGAAAGGCGTTCGTCATTACCAAAGAGGGCGGTAAGTTTGCGGATACTCCGACCTATCCATCCTCTGCCAACAAACTCACCCTCTCTTCTGAGATTTCGCTGAACCCCGACGGGTCAATCTATGGGAAAGAACAGACGCAGACCAGCGGTCAGCATAATCTCGAATACCGTCTGCTATACAAATCTCTGAAGCCAAACGAAACGCGGGATTTTTTCGCCTCCATGCTCAACCATCAATTCCCCGCCGCCAAAATCGAAAACCTCAACATTTCCGACCTTAATGATATGGATACGCCTGTAGAGACCTCAATAGAATTTTCATCGTCCCAGTACGGGATGCTATTGGAAGATAAATTATTTTTCCCTCTGCCAAACGACAATCTTTCGGATTATGCCATCCTTGTCGGACCGCCTGAACGAAAATATGATTTAGATTTAGGGTATCAGAGACAATTGGCAAAAACAGTTTCCATTTCCATCCCTGAAGGTTATACAGTGCCTTCGCTGCCGCCAGATGTTGAACTCAATGAAGACTTTGGCAGTTTCAAACGCAGTTACAGATTTGAAAATAACACGGTTAAATATGAAATGGACTTTACAATACGGCAATCTATTGTGCCGCCGAAGAAGTATCGGGAATTGAAGCGATTTTTCGAGACCGTAGCGAGAGAAGATAGAGCGCAGATTGTTTTGGAGAGGAAAATTCCTAGACTCTGAAAAGAAAACGAAATGATATGTGAAACGTGAATATGGGTTTAGTAAAATCAATTCAATTACTCATCATATTACTCAGCTTTGTTCAGGCATCGAAAGTTCAAATCATCTCCCAAAATTTAGACCTGTCCGACATCACCGTTGGAGATAGAATCAGATATACCCTGATTGTTGAACATGATAAGAACACACGATTGCTGAAGCCTAAACCGATTGTGATAGCATCTGAGTATTTTGAGGTTTATGGCCCTGAGGTCAAGCGGCTAAGAGGAAGGGCAACGAAAAGCGGGCGGATTTTGACATCGATAGAATACGAACTCACTGTTTATGAACCGGGAATATACAACATTCCGCCGATAACCATCATAAGTCTCGATACCAGTGGACGAGAATTTAGTGTAATCTCTAAACCGATGGAATTCAAGGTTCGTAGTATTAAACCCAACAGCGCGCAAACAATTAAAGATATCAAAGGCACCGAAAGTGTACCGAGAAATACTGTGCGGTATATATTAATTTCGGGAGCTCTTATTGTAGGATTTAGCGTCGCCGCGTATCTCTATCTTAAAAGGCAAAAACCATCAGTCAAAATCGAACCGGAGACGGTAATCTTGCAACGTCTGCCGCACGAATTAGCTCTTGAGGAGTTGCGCGAAATTGAATTGATGGGTTTGGTCGATAAAGGTGAGATAAGAGAATATTATACACGTACTTCAGAAGTGATTCGACGATACATTGAAAAACGCTATGGCATAGCTGCTCTGGAATTGACGACGGCAAAAGTGCTGGACGCTCTAGAAGCTTACCAACGCTCAAATCAGCCCCGCGGGGATTTAATTGGCAAAATCAGCGATTTCCTGCATACTTGTGATGCAGTGAAATTTGCTAAATATCAGCCCAGCGCAGATGAGGCTTATAATTTACTTCAACAAGCGCGAGAGATTGTTGAATTGAGGCATTAACTCACCTATCAAAAAGGATTATGAATATAATGGAGAATAATCATCCAGTTTGGAATGAATTGGACGACGCGTTGGAGCGAATTGATATAGAAAATCTCGTGATGCGGCACCTAGAATCTTGCCATTACAAATTAAACGGTTACTGGACAGAATATGAATTTTACGAAGAAATCGCTCTTATCGGTCCAGTCCGTGCGAGCGTAGTTAGTATGTCGATTGGCGAAACAAAGATGAAGCATTCCAGCCACAGAAATTACTGGATTCGCCTTCAATTCGCACTCAAACACGATATATCCGTGTCAGAAGCCCATCACACAGATGATAACTGCGACATTGGCGAACTTGTGCTGATTTTGGCTCCAAATTTGAAAATCATTGATGAAAATTGGTTTATTGATGTGGAATCACCTTTTGTTGTCGTCAAACGTGGGAATAAGAAGATTTCGTCATGAAAAAACTTGTATTATTAAGGAATTATACTGTTGTGGCAAAATTCCCGAAAAAGTTTTTGCCATAAAACCGGGAAGTTTGTGAAAACATAAATCAACGGGGTATTCTAATTTCATAAATCTTGAGCCACAAGTGGCATGTCCACACACAGTTGACAATGTAAAAACAGTTGGCAAAGTTGAGGGCATTGGGG
>DTYX01001024.1 GCA_012961655.1 Candidatus Poribacteria bacterium | reverse complement strand
TTCCGTCGAAAATTGAGAGAGCATTGCATGAATCAAAAGCGCGGAGGCGTGCCGCTACGACAATTAGCTATTATATCGTTCTATGTCATCTTCTTTCTAGTGAAGGCGTTAATAAAAAAATATTTGACAAAAATTACCGCCGCAAGTCCTGGGTGTTTGCGGCATTTTGGTTTATAATTATTTTGGTAATAATTACCTTTCAATCCTCTGCATTCAAAATATGATGAGCTAAAAGCTGGAGGATTTTTTTATGGTTGATAGGACTACGCAAGTTCAAAATGTCTCTCCATTATTAACAGAAGTATTAGCTGATTTAGAAAAAGATTTTGCATCACGCCAAGAAATACTTCGACAAGCCAGGGAAAAAGATGTGGAATTTATCTCTCAAGCGGTGTCTGAAAGTCATACATTTCTTGAGGAAATCTATGAACAATTTTCCTCGTATATGCAGCATTTGAAGAATACTGAACCGGACGCTTCTTTCCTGACTGAATTCGAAATCTACATCAAAGATGCTAGCGCAATGCTAGCTACTAAACTCCAAACTGCTGAACGGCATGTGCTTTCCGAGTCAGAGTGGGATAGAACATGGCATAATATAGATTTGGCATTCGATAGCGCATTCGTTGCAAATGAAGATAAAATAGTTTATGAAATTTATTCAAATTCCGAAAATTCTTTCGATGATTCGGAAAAGGTGGAAATTCCGATAGGTGAAATTATCGCCCAACATTTGAGTGAAATCTTGCCGGAAAGCAGACAACGCGCGAAAGCATTGATGGAACAAGGACGCCTTGATATATCACAGCAAGTCAGGGCTGTCTGGGATGTAACTCGCTATAATTTAGAAGACACACAAGCTGGATTAGCCAATTATTCTCCTAAAAAATTGGAAACCATGACAGAATCCCTTCAGAATGGTCTTCGACGTGCCATCAATAGGCTTGATGATGTTGTCTTGGAAACGAATCGTGTTTGGGATGATATTAAAAACGAACTTCAATCCTCTCAGAATCAAGTCCTGAACGAAGTCAGTTCAGATATTCGGGAAACCAGCGCCGGTGGGAAAACAAAATTTATCAAGACTTCAAAATTTTTACGGCGTGTGGTGGAGCAAGCGAGAATAAGTTTGATACCGAGAGTTGCTCAAACGTTAACCATAATTATAGCTTCGTTAAAGCGAACCTTCTATTTACCGTCGCGTTTAAGACTTGATTCTGTGAAGACAAGCCAAGCTCGAAAATCCATTGATGAATACGATGCGCTTTCCTCTGAGAACCTTTATAAAAGACTTCCCTCTATCTATTCAAATCTTTTTTCTTTAGAATCCCCGGTCGGAGAAGAATTTCTGCTTGGCAGACAAAAGGAATACAAAATAGTTCAGGAAGCTCTATTGCGATGGAGTTCTGGCATCCCCTGTTCCATTTTGAATGTAGGCGAGAAAGGTTCGGGAAAAACCAGTTTGATAAATTGTTGCCAGAAGCGTTTCTTTTCAGAATTTGAGACCTTGAGAGGTAATATTGTAGAGAGGCTTACTACTGAAGCAGAACTGGTCCAATATATATCCCGATTGTTCGGTTTGCCGGAAAATTTGACTTTTGAGCAATTGGTACAAACTATCAATGCGGGTGAAAAACGGATAGTGATTTTGACAGGATGTCATAACTTATATCTCCGTCAGATGCACGGTTTCGATGCCTTTCGAGGGTTTTTGTCACTGATGGCGCAAACCAAACTCAAAGTTATGTGGATACTATCTATGGACAAGTATGCGTGGCGGTATCTGGTACGCGCTGTGCCAATAGATAAACTGTGTTTTGATTACCTGATTAACATACAACCGATGTCAAAAGAGGACATTAGAGAAGCTATTTTGACCAGGCACAATGACAGCGGATATCAGCTGCGATATTTGATGAACGATGAATTACGCCATAAGCTGAGAAAACAGTTTAAAATATGGCCCGACGTGACGGAAAGACAGTTGCAAAAAGCATTGGAGGACGAATTCTTCGACGCCTTGTATGCTGCATCTAGCGGTAATATCTCGGCCGCTATTTTTTACTGGCTTAACAGTCTTAACTTCGCAGGCAATTATATTGAAGTACAACCCCTAGAACCGCCAGAATTCCAATTTTTGAGTGATTTATCTATCGAGCAAAGTTTCGCTTTGTTGGCAATCATGGAACATGGAACCCTAAACGCTGATGAGCTGGCAACTGTATTGGATATCACACATCCGGATAGTTTATATATCCTACCTTTGCTAGCAAACAAGCGTCTTATCCGTAAGACGAAGACGTCGGTGAGCAAAGCGAACACTTTTGAGGAAAGCGAAGGTGGATATTCTATTAACCCCATTGCCCTCAAACCTATTGCTGACGAACTCAACAAGCAAAATTTGATTTATTGATTTGCTCTATCTGATCTAACAGATCGCGCTACAGTTATCGTAGGTCGATTTTCCAAAAAAGATAATTAGCC
>DTYX01001023.1 GCA_012961655.1 Candidatus Poribacteria bacterium | reverse complement strand
CCAGATGCGAAGGAGATGATAGAGACTCTGATGTCTCAGGAGGGATTTTCATTTGAGAAGCCGGAGATAATAAAAGAACTGCTCGACTTGAGCGATTGCAACCCATACTACATCCGAGAAATACTACAAGCAGCGGCTACGCGCGCAAGCGAAGATAAAATCATCACAGAAGATGATTTCAGGCACGGCGTGCAAGACACCTTCTTCTCAGAAAGCGGAACGCTCAATGGCTACTTTGCTCAATACTTTCGAGATTACCAACAAGATTATCCTCAAGGACGCGATGTGATGATTTCGTTAGCAGAAGGAAACACCACCATCGAAGAGGTTGCACAGGATTTGAAAATACCCGTCTCGGTGGTAAAAAAACACCTTGAAGAGTTGGAATACTGGAACGCTGTGAAGAATAGAAACATCGACAAATACTACATCAACAACCCCGTTTTCAATTTCTGGCTTCGCGGTGCGCTGACGCGTTACAAGAACGTAGCCGGTCCTTTTTTGGTGGGTTCACAGGTGGAGAGAAAACTTGCGCTTTTCCTGCTTGAACACGGCGTTGATTTAGTGTATCAGGCTTTCCAAAGCCGCGGTCCATTCGACCTGCTTATGGAAGGAGGCGGCTCGTCTGTAGCGATTCAGGTGAAAAAGGTTGACAGGTTTTACTACCACTTTTCAAAGGCGACTTATGAAAGGATGCAATGGTATGTGGAACAATACGGCAGGAAAGCCGGGGCGGTTTGTCTGCTTTCAGGCGATATCTTTCGATTTTACCGTCTTCAGGAGATGAGTAAAACCAAAAGCGGGTATTCCATCAATCGTAAAACATCGTATACGGAAAACCCGCTTGTGTTGTTGTGAATAACAATGTAATCCTCATGCTTGTTGCCAATCGCCCAGATTTGGATGCTCAAAATCATCTCTCCAAGTCTCCGCCGTAGATGACATGGCTAAAAGCGATATGAATAGCAAAATCACTATGATGAGATTTATCGAATTCATAGGGCAAGATGACATCTCCTTTAGCGGAATACCTGACTCATGAGCATTACAAGATTTTTACATAATATTAATGGGTTACGAAAGCAGGATTCATCAAATGCTCCAGATGTATAACGACTGACTCCGACAAGCCACCGAGATTATAACCGCCTTCCAAAGCTGACAAGAGCCTGCCGTTACAAGTCGAATCGGCGATGTCACAAACTATATCCGTCAACTGTCCGAAGCCTTCGGAGGTTATCCTGATGCTGCCTAACGGGTCTGATTGGTGGGCGTCAAATCCGGCGGAGATTAAGATAAAATCGGGTTGAAACTCGATAGCGGCGGGTTTTAGCTGTTGTTCAAAAATCTCCACGTACTCTTCTGTTCGGCTGCCAGCGCGCATCGGAAAGTTAAGGGTATATCCTATCCCCGCTTCTGCGCCGGTTTCATTAGCACTGCCAGTGCCTGGATAAAATGGCGATTGGTGGATAGAGAAATAAAACACAGTCGGGTCATCGTAGAATGCGTCTTGCGTGCCATTGCCGTGATGCAAATCCCAGTCGATAATCAGGATTTTTGGTAGGTTGTGTTCTCTTTGAATATAGCGCGCCGCTATGGCAACATTATTGAATATGCAGAATCCCATGCCTATGCGAGGCGTGGCGTGATGACCCGGCGGCCGGACTAAGGCGAAGGCGTTGTCTATCTCCCCGGCGATGATGGCGTCTATCCCTCGAAGAAGCGCGCCGACAACAAGTAGAGCAATGTTAAATGATTCCGTTGAGATGGGAGTATCGAAATCAATATATCCTCCTCCGCTATCGCATGCTTCTTTTATAGCCTCGACATATCTTGAATCGTGAATGTATTTAATCTGGTCAATGGTCGCAGGTATCGGTTCAATTTGAATCAGGTCATCCCAGATTTTGGAATTCCTTACAGCTTCAAGAGCGGCTACTAATCGCTGGCTACGCTCTGGATGTCCATAGCCAGTATCGTGTTTGAGATAGTCAGGATGATAAAGAAAACCTGTTCGCTTATATGGGTGCATCCAATTCTCCTGGTATATTAATCTCCCACAGAGTTCACAGAGAACACTGAGAAAATGAGCGGGAGTCTTATCCTTTTTTTTACCTCTCATGTTTGGTATCACACAGTAGGGCATCTTTTGGGTACCCAACGGTTTCGAGTTGGATGGTCGAATGTCTGATGCCAAATTTATCGCGTAGTATTGTGTTAATCTTTTGCAAGATATCCTGCATCGCAGGAATGTCTTTTTCATCTATCAGAACGTGAGCGGTTAATGATTTATAATGTGAACAGATAGCCCAAACATGTACATCATGAACATCCTTGAAGAATGATAAATCCAATTACGCAACTCAAAATTGCGTCAACGATATACCAGCTTGTTAGGAGCATAATGACGCCGCCTATTATAACTCCTACCGAAGATAAAGCATCTCCTACCACGTGTAGTACCGCGCTTCTGACGTTGAGATTTTCATGGCTTTCACCTCTAAAAATCCAGACGATAATGAGATTTGCGATACTGCTTTGTCAAATAAGTCTCGATTAGTAGCCTAAGTCGCAAGTGAGCGAAGCAAACATATTTCGACTACGATAACCTATCGGAACAAATTTTACAGTACAATTATTGCACACACTTCAACCGCCGGTTTATGGAAGAGTCCTCCGACCAGGACGTGAACGACTCAACTGCTTCAACTGCAACAACAAGATAGCCAACGGTATGTTTTATAATTGCCCTGATGGGGAGTGGGCCAAACCCACTTTGACTTGGGTTCCCTCCATCTGTTGTTGAACATGACGGATACAATCTTCAACTGTTCTTAGTGGATAATCTGGATACGATTCCAAACTAAAGCTGAGGTCCATTGCTCCAAACACGAGCATGTCAACTCCGGGTTTGGCAAGTTTTTGGGCATTGGTTATCGCATTTACCGATTCAAGTTGTAGGATGAGAATGCCGTTGTTGTTCCACCATTCAGCATACTCTAGACGGTCGCTTCGTTCTTTGAGACCGTAGCGAGCTGAGCCTCCCCAACTCCTTTTGCCTATCGGCGGATAGTAGAAAGCGTCTATCGCTTCTAAAACCGTCGTTTCTTCTTCAACCTGTGGTACCACAATTGCTAATGGTCCAAGGTCGAGATAATTGCCGATAAGATAAGCGTGCCGCGTGTGTTTAATGCGGAGTTGAACGGGGATAGAAAGTTCCTCTGCCATGGCGCAGAACGCGACGAGCTTCTCTTCATTACAGGGTGAGTGCTGGCTGTCAACCCCAACCAAATCATAGTCATCCTTACTGAGGATGTCCTCGAGTTGACTTTTGGAGACACTCATGGATGCACTTGCTACTTTAATAACTTCTTTCCTATGTATACGCTGTTTCAAGGATTCTTGATCTAACATATCTATTTACCTCCCTGACTGAATGTTTGCTGACCTCCCAAAACTTCTGGGGTTGAAAAAAGAAGCTTATGAAATTCGTAAAGAGTAAATAGCTAAAGCTAAAGTTAGGGGCTTATGTTAAGAAATTTTGCCAAACATTTTATTCTCCTTCTATGTTCTTAGGGTTTGATTAAAGTTTTTAGAGAACTTTGGTTAAGAGTTATCGACCCAAGGTTGATTTTCCCCGGTTCTTCTAAATATATTACCCGAGTATCTACCATTGGTTACCTCCCGTAATATGCAAAGGTACTGTCAAATGCAAATTGCAAATTTCTAATTTCAAATTTAAAATT
>DTYX01001022.1 GCA_012961655.1 Candidatus Poribacteria bacterium | reverse complement strand
CCATAGAATTTGCCACTCTGTACATTCCGAACACTCTGGTTATCCCCAACATCGGCATGCCGCCTCGAAACTTCAAAGTCTGCGTCCCAGCTCCTTTCATAGCCTCGATGGAATCTGGGTCATAAATCCCCTGTTTCTTTAATAATCGCTTTCCCTTCTTGCCGCTATAGGTAGCGGCTATATTAGTCATCGCCTTAGCAGCAATATCAAATACTTCATCCCAGGAGACTCTTACAAAGTTTTCTTTGCCTCTCTGGAAATACTTCTCCGGGGGTCTGCCGTCATCTCCCCTGGGAAAGCCTGCTTCCACCCATTTTTTGAAACCTTCCCTGACCATGGGATACTTCACTCTTCTTGGTCCATAAATCCTGCGATTTAACGCTAAACCTTTCTGACAGAGACGCGGCTCCCATCTCGACGAAGATTGATTCCCATAAACATCCTTGGCTTTACCATAGCCATAGCTTGGGCCAATTCTCGTGATAATATTGTTTTTCACATAAGCCTTGAGCAAGCAGTTGTGCGTATCGTTGGGAGCGCATAAAAAGTGAAAGGTGTCGTCATATTTGAATTGGTCACGGTATATCTTCTCCCAATCCCTATCAGGATAGAAATCCAAAGGATTATCAATTTCGGGAATGAATTGTAAATTAGCGAGCAGTGGTTCACTCAACGCAAGCCCGCCAATTGAAGCCAAAGACATGCTTAAAAATTTTCTACGTGTAATCTCATTCATAACAATCTCCTTGTCGGAATGCGGAATTAAAAAAACAATTCCGAATTCTATTCAACAATCAGTTCGCCGGTCATCTCCAGATGACGTTCAGAACACCAGACTGTACACATAAAAGGAAAGATACCTTTTTTATCAGGCATAAACTGAACAACCGCCACGTTGCCGGCTTTTATCTCTTCAACCGCGACATTAAAATCTGGAATGGCAAAGCCATGGCTGACCGTATCAATGTTGCGTATGAGTATTTTAACTTCTTCTCCCACAGGAACCGTAATCCGCCTTGGATACCAGTTGCCGTGTTCGGTGGTTCGGGCAATAAGTTCAACGGTATAAAGTTGACCGCGCCGATATTTTTCGACCGCCAAAACACCCAGAACAATTCCCACGGTTGAGAGAATCATAAGAATTATTGCGATTATTTCGTTTCTCATTTTCACTCCTTCTTCTCAATTATGAGACTTTTCGAAAAGTCGAAACTACGGTTCACGAAATAGAAATTCCCCGTGATAAAATTTTTGTAACCGAAGTCGCAAGACTTCGAGAATTTGGACACTTCGATTAGCCCGATTTTTGGCAAATTCGGCTACATGCACTCCACTACTTTTTCGCGTGGGAAATTTCTGTTCACGAAAGATTATTCCAACCATCCATCCTTCCAAACTCCCAGTCACCGGGTTTTGGAAGACTGAAATTCGTTTCCTTCTTGGTTCTTCCTTGCCCCCTTGCCACTAGTGCCGATATCAAGTACCTGGTTCTTTCATTGTCATCCTAAGAATAACCACAGGAATGCTATCGTTATCAAGATTAAATAGCAAAGTATGGGTATCCAACCACGCTTTGCCTCATTCAGCGTAGAATAAGTTTGCACAGAGAACTTGAAACCGTAGTCCAGAGCAAACAATAGTCCTATAAAAATGATGAACATCTGAAGATAGGGCATCACTCCGGTGAAAACAGGCGTCCAGGGGAAATTTGCCGTGCCAAAAAGATTCCATCCCCAGGCGAAGGGGTCAGAGAGCACATGCAATATATAACTGCCATTGGGCAGGATTATCCCAAGGCTAAAGGCGCCCCAGATAGCCAGACCTATGGGAATCAGGGTATAAGAGAGATTAACAAATACCTGTTTGAGTTTAACCTCTTTATTGCCACTCGCCTTCTGAGATAAAAAGACGAATAAAAGGTATGAAACGGGAATGAGTAAAAAGTCCGTGAAACCAGATTCAGCCAGATAGGTGAAATATTTTCCGAGTGATACTCCCCGTACTATATCCTTGAAGTAACCGAATGGTCCTTGAAAGGCGATAAAAAATGAGAGGAAAATCCCCAGCATGGTTAATGCCTTAAATGCCTCATCCGTGCTTCGTCTTCGATACGTATCATCGGTGCGTTTTCGCGGAGCTATAAAGTCTGCCCCGAAAGGCCGTAGGTTAAAAGCCATGTTATCATAAGGACAGGTTTTAAAGCACTCTAAACACAGCCCACAATAGGTATTGCGGTTCATATCATACGGCAATTCCATCCACGGGCAACCGTAACCCTTTTCACTGCCCACCACACAAGTCTTAGGTCTGTGCTTCTCACAGATCTGTGGATTTTTGACCCGAACTTCGCAAAGAGAAAAATTCGCATATAAACCTTGAAACCCACTTACCGGACAGACAAAAAGACAGAAAGTCCGTTTGCCAAAAATAAAGGCAATGACAATCGCTGTCAAAATGATTGTCCCCAGAAGGATAAAAGTAGCATAGGGTCTGACCGTAAAGAAGCCGGAAAACCAGGTTGCT
>DTYX01001021.1 GCA_012961655.1 Candidatus Poribacteria bacterium | reverse complement strand
TCGGAATTCGGATTTCGGAATTAACATTGTAGGCATTTTAATGAGGCAACGCTGAGTTTTCGGGTCAGTCCAGAAAGATTCTCCTTTTATTTCACCCATTAGGAAGTCACAGGGGATGTTAGCATTTGCATGAGGAGATAATTTTTTGCTTGCAGAAGGCAAGGGGGTTTGATAAAATATGATAGGTAATTAACCTACAAATAGATTTGCTGATTGGGAAAAAATTCACGTTTCACGTTGTGCTTTTCACTTTCCCAGGAGGAAATATCAATGCCAAAAGAACTAATTGCAATTGCAGCCGGCCAACCGGCGCTGAAGGATTATGAAGATGGACCTGTCCCAGAGGGTCATGTCCGAGTGAAAGTAGAATTTGGTTCGCCCAAACGCGGCACGGAACTCACAATGTACCATGGCAATCGCGGCGCTAGATTTCCGATGGGGTTGGGCAACATGTGCGTCGGGAAGGTTGTCGAGCTTGGCGCCGGAGTGGAGGATATCGAAATCGGCGCGATGGTAGCAGGATACGGTTCTTTACGCGAAACGCACACCTGGCGCGCCGGGTCAGTACGTCGGATGAATGAGAGAATGACCTGCAAGGAGGCAGTCTGCTTCGACCCCGCTCAATTCGCACTGGCAGGAATTAGGGATGGTCAAGTTCGTCTGGGAGACAAAGTAGCGGTTTTCGGTCTTGGCGCCATCGGACAGATAGCTGTGCAGATGGCTAAGATGGCTGGAGCGGTCTTCGTCGCTGCGGTAGACCCAATTTCTCAGCGTTGCCAGGTGGCTTTAAACGCTGGAGCCGATATGGCGCTTGACCCAACTGAAAAAGATGTAGGCGCGGAGTTAAAGGAGGCGACAGGAGGACGTGGACTTGATGTCGTAATCGAAACCAGCGCTAGCTATCAGGCTTTGCATCAGGCTATCCGGGGACTCGCCTTCGGCGGCAATGTCGCTGTCGTCGGCTGGGCGAAAGAATGTAAAGGCGGTCTGGATTTTGGCGCAGAAGCTCATTTTAATATTCCAAATCTCATCTTCGCTAGAGCATGTAGCGACCCAAACCGCGACCATCCGCGTTGGGATTTCGCCCGCATTATGGACACCTGCTGGGATTTACTTTCGAATGGACGATTGCAGTGTGAGCAAATTGTTCAGCCAGTAGTGCCATTTGTTGAGTCGGTAAAGGCTTATCAGGAGATGGATATTCATCCGCAGAAGAGCGTGAAACTTGGTGTGGCGTTTTAAAAGAACAGACAAGCAAATGGAAGCGGAAAGATAAAAGTTTCGAGATAGTTAAGAGCAAGGATGATGTATCCTCGCTCTTGATTGTGATGTCAAATTACAACTTCTCGATTAGTCCGTTGATAAAGCGGACATCGATACGAGCTAGGTCAATTACGGTATCGACCGGTTCACCGCTGTATTCGCTATGAAAGCTGACAGGGCCTTCGAAATTCATCTCGGAGAGCGTTCGCAGTAGTGTCTCCCAGTCAACAAAACCTTGCCCCATTCGTACTACCTTTGTTCCGGTTCCCGGTGCTCGCATCAGGTCTTTGAATGCCAGAAGGGCGAGATAGTCTTTGACGATGTCGAGAGCCATCGCTATCGGTTCGCCGACAATTGAGAGGTGCCCTGGGTCGGCGAAAACGCCGATATACTGTGGGTCAAATCCCTTAACGAGGTTCATCGCCGCGCAGGAATTAAGCCCCATGCTTGTACCTGAATGGTTGTGAATACAAGTTTTCACTCCATACTTCTTCGATAATTCCTGAAAAGCTTCAAGCAGTTGGCGAATCCTCTCTACTGCCTGCCAGTAACCTTCTTCTTTTGACCAGTGCCAGTAGCCGAGTTTGATAAAGTCAACGCCAGCCGCCTGACATGCCGCATACAGGGGTTCCGCGTAATCCATTTTCGAGTCAACAAAATCGCCAGGCGTCGTCACTAAGGGAATGGATAGTCCTTCGTTTGCGAACTGTTTGGCGGCGGCGGGCAGTTCTTTTTCAACATTCTCAGGATTGACAGGATAACCCGGTCTAACGCATAGGTCCGCCCCTTCCACGCCGACGGATTGGAGCGCCTTGATAATTCCTGAGATATCTAAACCTTCCAAGTGTTTGGTAAACATGATGTATGTCAATTTCATTGTTGTCTCCTTTGTTTGGGTTGTTATGTGAAGCGGAAAGGAAAATCTCGATAACCTCTTCCACTGCGAGCATTGTCGGATGGCTACTCATTTTGTCCCAACAGGAACTGACTTGTAAGCTGTTCCTCTGGAGTTTCCTTTTCTCTTGGTAAATAGATAACCACGTTAATGTCCAAAGCAGACAAATACTTACAAAGCATAGGCCCCACATCTTTCCACGATAGTTTTCCTAAGCCGCATCCAAGCGCCGGGCTAGCTAATGACTTAATACCTAGCTCCCTGTAATTTCGTTGAAGCCACTGCAATCCTTGCTCAATCCCATTTATATCTGACTTCTCCCGCCAGTGATTTTTAGTCGGGAAAAGTAAAAACCATTTCCGTTCAATATTATTTAGGCTTTGTGGTTCATCTGCCAACCGTTGATTCAACGGAAATTCTAGTTTTAAAAGATAGGGATTTCCCATTCTCAAAGTTCGTCTTCGACACAAATCCTGGTACTGTACATATACCTCTGGAAACTGATATTTTGTTCTTGACGCAAGTCCCTTCCCCATTACCCCTTTACAATTAACACTTATGGTTAACGTTTGCATGTTGGAAAAGAACATATCTCCGTTGACCAAAAATAAATTTGGAGTAAGCCGTTTTTTCCATAGCGGTTGGAAGAACGTGTTGGGTTCAGGAATAATGG
>DTYX01001020.1 GCA_012961655.1 Candidatus Poribacteria bacterium | reverse complement strand
CGAAGCGAACACATTGAGGAACAATACGTCCGGGGGAACAGAGCAGTCTACAACGGAAGAATATCCGCAATCTCAGCATCATGAAGTTCCTCTAAGCACACAAAGCGCAGGACGTATGAAGAGTTATCAAGAGTTGGTCGAGCAATACGGCGAAGATAATGCCAACTACGTGATGGAAATTCTGGGCAACTGGACACAAAATTACACCCACGGTCTATTGATTGATTTCGATTTTACCAGGCATCTCAATCTGCGAGAGCAAGTGAGAGAGATTTGTCGCCAGCATGGATGGGAATATGATGAACTTGAAGGCGATATGAGTCTGTTGCAGCGCTTGTTAGATGGAGATTGGGACGATGAGGATTTTCTCGTCGTCAATCCCGGAGAAATCATCCGCGCAACCTATGATGAGCGGGTTATTGATGTAGAGGGAAGGTGACGGAATTTAACATCCGTCCCTTTCGCTTCGCTCGGAGGCGGACCTTTATAACAACCAGGTGATAAGGGTTTAATACAGTAAAGTAGATGATGTGGAGGATAGGTATGCAGTTTGACCATATAAAAGTTATCGGTGTTGTCGGCGCGGGGACTATGGCCTCGGGCATTGCAGAGCGTTTTGCGGAGGCGGGATATAAAGTTATTCAATATAATCGTTCTTCGGAAGGTATCGAACGCAGCCAAAATCTGATACGATTAAATCAGAAGACGTTGATAAAAAACGGTGTGTTGACGATGGAGCAAGCGCAATTAGCGTTGGACAAAATAGAAACGACGACAAATATCAAAGATTTGTCATCGGTAGATTTCATCTCCGAGTCAATTGTGGAAAAGATAGAAGATAAACAAGAGCTCTTTAAAAAAATTGATAAGGTATGTCGTTCGGACGCCATTCTGACTACAAATACATCGGGTTTGAGCATTACTCAAATCGGTTCTGTTGTGTCCAATCAGAAAAGATTTGTGGGAATGCACTGGTGGAATCCGCCGCATATTATGCCGTTAGTGGAGGTTATCAAGGGCGACAATTCCGCTGACGAGGCATGTCAAGTAACAATCGAATTGTGTCAAAAGGTCGGCAAATCGCCGGTCTTGGTGAAAAAGGATATTCCCGGCTTCATTGGAAATAGGATACAATACGCTTTAATTCGTGAGACGCTATATTTGATTCAAGCTGGCATCGCTAGTCCGGAAGATCTTGACGCCGTTATCAAAATGGGACCTGGGGCGCGTTGGGCGCTATTTGGTCCTATAGAGATAGCTGATATGCAGGGACTGGATATCGTCAATTTCATCAATGATTATCTTCTCAAAGAACTATCCGATGCTGATAAGTCGCCAGATTTTTTGCAGGATAAGGTCGCAGCCGGTGAACTGGGAATTAAAACGGGCAAAGGGTTTTACGAATATTCCGCGGAGAAAATGAGTCGATTATTTGAATCAAGAGATAGAAAATTGCTGGAGATTTTCAAGCTACAACAAGATTAGTCTAGCTTCCCACGGGTCAGAAACCAGGTCTTGGGCAAAATCTGGTTTTTTATTCGTTCATAAAATGGCTTCACCAATGCGCAATATCAAACTTACGATTGAATACGAAGGCACTAATTATCATGGTTGGCAAATTCAACAAAATGCCCTAAGTATCCAACAGATAATTCAGGATGCTTTGTCTAAAATCACCAACTCTGAGGTAACTTTGATTGGCGCTGGTAGAACAGACGCGGGGGTACATGCGTTAGGTCAGGTGGCGAATTTTCATACCGATTCCAGCATGCCTCCGGATGCCTTTCAAAAAGGGCTCAATTCTACCTTGCCCAAGGATATTGTCATTTTAAAAGCAGAGGAAGTTGACGATACTTTTCACTCTCGTTACAGTGCCATTAGCCGTGTATACCATTACACTATCCTTAATCGCGACTATCCATCAGCGTTTGCCAGAAACTTGGCATATTTTGTTCGGCGTCATCTCAACGTTTCAAATATGGCGGCGATGAGTGAAATTTTAGTGGGAACGATGGATTTTTCATCTTTCCAACGCACCGGAAGTTCGCGTGAAAATCCCATCTGTACAATGAGTGAAGCGCGCTGTTGGCGAGAAGGGGATTTTGTTTACCTTCGCTTTGAAGCGGATTCATTTCTACGAGGCATGGTGCGAGCCATCGTAGGCACGATTTTAAAACTCAATCAGAAACCGGACGCGATAGCATATCTGCAGGAAATTCTGGATTTACGCAATCGTTCCGCCGCCGCTTCATCCGCCCCAGCGCGTGGATTATATTTAATGGAAGTTAAGTACCTGTCTCATTTGTGTGCTATTAAAAGTTAAAGTTATTTTTTTCTAACTTACGAAATCTGTTAAAAGGATTGATGAGAAAATGAAACGTTCACCGTTCATCATTACCATAATAATATTACTATACTTATCGGGCTGCCAAGCAGGTATATTGAGTAAAATTTTTCAAGAACAGGAATGGAGTGAAAATTACGCTCTCATTGAGGGAGCGACGTGTACAACGCCTGCAATGATAGATGGCAATATGGATACGGTTGGTAGGTCTGGAAGACACGAAATCATTATTACTTTACCCGAGCGGAAATCAATTCATCGGATACTCATTCGCGGCACAAATATTGAGGACTATATTCTGTATGCTTCCCAAGGCAGCGAAGGTAACTGGAGACAGATAAAAAAACAGAAGAATAACACGTCTGATACGCTAGACATCCGAGTCAGCACTGTGACCGATAAATTACGATTCCGTATCGGCGGCACATTCGATGACGTTCGCAGAGCAAAAGACCCATATAAATATCAACTTACAGGACAGAGGGATATCCCGGTTAAAAGAGCAGCGGTAACAGTTCGAGAAATTGAACTCCCTCCCCTCGAAACCCTGCCCTATATTTACACGGCCCTTAATATGCAGAGGCATTTTTTGCACAT
>DTYX01001019.1 GCA_012961655.1 Candidatus Poribacteria bacterium | reverse complement strand
CTTCGATTGAGCGTGGTGATTTATCACAACGCCTTTTCAAGGACCGATTCTGCTCCTCTTCCAAAGTCACATCTATTTTCTTGGTTTTATATAGCAACTTATATTAGGTTATAATAGTTTCTGGCGACCATCATCTCCTAAACATGGGTAACTTTGGAACCAGGTATTCAGATTCTCAAGGTAGTAGATGCCCTCGAGCGCCTAAAAACCTCGTAGGGGCGGAATGTTTATAATTGGGGTGAAGTAAAATGCCAAAGACATTCGTTCAATATGACAAAGAACTCCCCTACATCGAGGGGCGAGAGCCATATCTCCGCCCCAATTCATACCTGCGCAAAACGGGCAAAAACGCCTACGAAGTGGTCGAGGGGCGTCGTCCCAGCAAGATGCTTTTGGTGAACAAACTCCGAAAAGAGGTAGACCGGTGGCGGGAGGATGGGTATCCGGGCGCATCCGACACGAGCGCGGAGTTGATGACTTTCTGGTTCGAGCAAGACCATTTGGTAAACGGGGAAAAGTTCGTTTACTATTTCTGCCAGCGTGAGGCGATGGAGACGCTCATCTATTTAGTGGAAGTCAAAAAATTTCGAGATTTGGAACCCGTCGTTTATGCTTACGCCGAAAATTTCCAGAAAGACCTCTTCGAGAAAGCGGTTGAAATTCAGGTTACTCCCGACGGCGAACGGTACATTCGCCGATATTTCCCTGAGTTAGACAGGGAAACCATCCAGGACTTCCCGGAGAAAAACCTGCTGCGATATACTTTCAAGATGGCTACCGGTTCAGGGAAGACGGTTGTCATGGCTATGGCAATCGTCTGGTCATATTTTCATAAGAGAAGAGAAGCGGGTTCTGAGCTATCGGACAACTTTTTAGTGGTCGCGCCCAATGTTATTGTATTTGAACGGTTGGAGAAGGATTTCGGCAGCAACAGAATTTTTCACGAACTGCCGTTAATCCCGCCCGGTTGGGACTGGAACTTCAAACCTATTGTCCGAAGAGATACCAGCACGCCAAATCCAAGCGGCAATATCTTCGTGATAAACATCCAGCAGATTTACGAATCGAGAGAGCAGGAATGGACTCCAGAAAGCGCTTTGGATGCCATCTTGGGACGCCCGCCGCAGAAGGATTTATCCAAAGCGCCGATTTCAGCGTTGGCTCACCTCAAGCGTCTGGATAATCTGATGGTCCTCAACGATGAAGCACATCATGTCCACGACGATGATTTGGAATGGAACAAAACGCTTCTAATGCTTCATCATACCATTCCAGGCGGACTATCGCTCTGGCTCGATTTCTCCGCAACCCCCAAAAATCAAGCAGGCGCTTACTATCCCTGGATTATCGTGGATTACCCGTTAGCGCAAGCTGTAGAAGATAGAATCGTCAAAGCGCCGTTGATTGTCCACCGAGTGGATAAAGTTGACCCACAGGATGTGACGAAGGAGAATGTCGTTCAGGCTTATGGCGACTGGATTACCGCTGCTTTAGAAAGATGGCGAGAACATTACAGCATTTACAAGGAACAGGGCAAGAAACCTGTGTTATTTATCATGGCGGAGAAAACAGCGTTTGCCGATAAGATTTACGAATTCCTTTTGAACGACCCGGATTTGAAGGCAAGTGAAATCTTGGTCATTCACACGAACACAAAGGGCGAGATTCAAAAAAGGGATTT
>DTYX01001018.1 GCA_012961655.1 Candidatus Poribacteria bacterium | reverse complement strand
GGTATAATCAGCAAAAGAGCAAGGAAGGCAAAACAATTGCTCTTTTGCCATTCATATTAGAAACAGAGTATTATGTACTACACTTTTGTGTTTTTCCCGAAAGCCTTCGGGATGCCGCAATAGGGCGGAAGATGCTTATCGCAATGTCATTGATAACTTATCGTATTTTTCGTTTTCATCAGATGCCGGCAAGCAATTTAATCAATGCGTATGCGAGCTTTTCAGGATGGTGGCGGAGGACAGTTTTACGGATACCTCGTTCGACAATTTCGACCTCGCAGAGCATATCTTCTTCCTGCAGCTTGATATTCTCCAAATTATCTCTTTTGGGGTCAAAAAGTATCTGGACTCCGTCTGCGCTATTGACTGGCCCTATGGTATTTGAAAGTGCTTTTATCCTCGCCGAAATGGTCCTTAGCCTCTCAAGGTCAACATTGCCTTCGCCGGCCCCATCTTGAAGCGTGTCGATGGCTTCCGAAGCGTACTGGGCAATTCCGGCGAATTGTTCGGATAACTGTTCTCTGATATACTGGTCAATAAGCTCCTTTCGGGCGAGCCCATTATTAGCCAGGACATAGTCAAGCTTGAAATCGGCATGGTTAAGAATTGCTTGCACGTGCTCAGAAACCGAATAGTTATCGGTCTCCCCAGGTTCATTCATGACATTACAGACAAATATTTTCGCCGCGCTTGAGCGCTTGAGCACTTCGGCAATCCCTTTCACTAGCAGACTGGGGATAATACTGGTGTAAAGGCTACCTGGTCCCAAAATCACAGCATCCGCTTGGTCTATTGCTTCCATCGCTTCATCAAGAGCTTGGCAGACAAATTCGGACTTAGATGCTTCAAGGGAAGATGATGACGTTATGCTTTCATCTGAGTGACCATCCGTTCTTGGTGCTAAGTACACTCGTTTAATCGGTTCTCTATTGCTTCGTTTGGGAATAAGTGACTCACCTCGGACTATCTCGCCATCAGCTAATTCAGCACAAAGGAGTGTTGCTTCTAGGGTCGCCGGGAGGATTTTACCCTTGACAGCCAGCACACTAGAAGCAACTCGAATTGCCTTTGGAAAACTGTCGTTGTGCAACTTAGCCAAAGCGCAAAGCAGGAGATTCCCCACACTATGTCCGGCCAAGCTGCCATCGCCTTCAAATCTGTATTCGAAAAGTTTAGCCATAATCTGTGCTTCATCTGAGAGCGCCACAAGGCAGTTTCGAATATCTCCGGGCGGCAATACGCCAAATTCATCTATCAACTTCCCTGAACTGCCGCCATCATCGGATACGGAGACAATAGCGGTCAGGTTCTCAAGAACTACAAAGTCAGATTTATTGTTAGCATTGATGTAGCGCTTCAAACCCCTCAACAAGGTGGACAAGCCTGTCCCACCCCCAATACAGACGAGTTTCAACGCATTTTGTTTATTCATCGGATTACGTTACTCCTTTCTCAAATAGAGTTTTGATTACTTTTCTCTCCCGTAGTCCAACTAAACGGCGCTTTTGACAGAATCATTCAAGATATACCGTATAGTAGGGATTATTTCTCAATTTGCGCCCGCCAGAGGTGCTTCCATGTTATCGGATTGAGGATATAGCCTTTGACGCTTTTCGAGATGACCGCTACCTGTTTGGCATGAGCGATACAGACCCAGGGTACGTCTTCATGAATAATCTGTTGAGCTTCTTTGTACAGTTGAATTCTTTTAGCGTGGTCATTTGTCTTTTGGGCGGTAACTAAAATTTTGCGCAGTTTCTCATTACGGTAGAAGGCGATATTTAAGGTGCTATCGGGGTCGAAAAGAGTATATAAAAAGTTATCGGGGTCAACAAAATCCGCTATCCAACCGAGCATCGCCATATCGTGCGTTCCGGCTCTCACCTCTTGGAGATATTTCCCCCACTCGCGCGTCTCTATTTTAGCATCGATGCCAACCTTTTTCAAGTCAGATTGAATCTGTACGGCTATGCTTGTGGGGTCGGGGAAGTATGGTCTTGGATTCGGCATCTGCCACAAAGTTGCGCTAAACCCATCCGGATATCCCGCTTCTTTCAGCAGTTGCTTGGCAAGTTTTGGATTATAGGCGAAATCTTCGATGGAATCGTCATATCCCCAAACTTGTCGAGGGAAAGGATTTTTCGCGACGATACCCAATCCCATGTACAGATTATCGACGATGGACTGTTTGTTTATCGCATGGTTGACCGCTAAACGCACTTTCCTGTTATCAAAAGGTTTTCGGTCGAAATTCATGGCGACGTACCCGATATTGATGCCTGCGACTTCCAATAACGTGAGGTTTTTATCATTGCGGATAATCCCCAATTCATCCGGGTTGGGAAATTCCATGATATGGATGTTTCCCTTTTGGAGTTCAAGCAATCGCACTGAACTCTCTGGGATTGTCCGGAAAATCAATCTCTGCACGCCAGGCTTGCCGCCCCAGTAATTCTCATTTGCTTCCAGTACAATTCTATCGTTTCTCGCCCAACTAACAAATTTGAACGGGCCTGTTCCTACGGGATGGGATGTAAATTCTTCACGCCATTTTTTGACGGCTGTGGGGCTGACGATATTGAACGGCGGAATAGCCATTACATTGATGAAGGGTGCATAAGGACGTTTGAGAGTTATCCGCACGGTAAATTCATCGACGGCTTCGATGCTCCCAATAATATCGTTCATGCCCAGGTCATTCCAGTATACCCAAGTTTTCCCGACGTTATGAAAGAGATGGTTTTTGTCGCCTTGACGGTTGTATGAAAACAACACAGCATCCGCGTTAAAATCAGTCCCATCATGGAATTTAACCCCACGCCGCAGATGAAACGTCCATACCAAGCCATCTTCGGAAGTCTCCCAGGATTCTGCCAACGCGGGTTCGACCTCCGTGCTATCCCGTTTGTATTGGACAAGCGCATCGTAAATGCTTTCGCAAACAAGAAAAGATTCGCC
>DTYX01001017.1 GCA_012961655.1 Candidatus Poribacteria bacterium | reverse complement strand
GGCGCGGAGGTTATCCTATCCCCATGGCTCATCCAGACATTCAGTTTACCGTCAAATCCATGAAATAGCAGCGTCGGTTCATCTATTGTTATCTCTGCGAAACCGTATTCTCTTTGCGCGGCGGCGTCAACTTTTCCGCCGAGCAGATGAGCCATCAACTGCATGCCGTAACATATCCCCAAAACCGGTATGCTCATAGTCAGCACGCTTTCATCGCAGATTGGCGCATCTTCGGAATAGACGCTCGCTGGCCCGCCTGAAAGAACTATCCCTTTCGGATTCATGCTCCTCAACTGAATTGCGGGGGTGTTATACGGATGAATCTCACAGTAAACTTTTTGTTCACGAATCCGCCGCGCGATAAGTTGGCTATATTGAGAACCGAAATCTAAAACGATAATTAACTCTTTTTGCATTGTGTATATCCTGCCCCTACCACCTTTCCCAGCGCCAACCGTTAGCTTCCCTAATCATCCGGAATTTACGAATGCACTCTTCATAGACGCTTTTTACCTTTTCAAAGAAGCCATCATCGTAAACTACTATTCCATCCGAGATGATGTCGTAGACAAAACATCGCCTTTTTTTGAGAAAGTTGATAAATTCCTGCGGGTAAAAGCCAATGGCGTTAATTTTTGATGTGTCGTAAAGCCCTACAAGTGTTCTCCGCTTCAACTCATCTTCGGACAGTCGTTGGGCAATAACGCATAAGTCGATGTCGCTACCCTCAGTGAAGTTGCCTCTGGCATAGGAACCGAACAGGATGACACATTTTGGGCTAAGCTGACTTATCTGTGAAAGAAATTGCTCAATTAATTTTTCAGCTTCCAGTTTCAGTTTCTCCTTCGGCGACAATCTGTCTCACCAACTTTAGAATATCCTCAGAATATTTTATAGCTTCTTGCGCTTGCGTTTTGGTATAATGTTTCATCGCGGGGCCGCTGTAAAAAGCGTTTGCGTATCTGGTGGGAATATAGTATTGGTCTAAAATTTTCACCGCGTCTCTGAATTGCTCAAACTCCTCTCGATGTTCGCACACTTTATCGAGTAAGATACTTAGACCGTGTCCACGTCTTTCAAATCCCAAGTAATTTAAGATTGCTTTCAAAGCGAGTTCAACAGCTTGCTGACAATTAAAGCAGACTTTCGACCATCTTGAAGTTGCAAATAGGTCATTTGCCGCGCCAAAAAAATCTTCAGCATCTATTAACAAGTCATTTGCTCGTTCCATCTACACTCTCACCTTCCAAAGGTTTGTATAGAACCATCCTCTTTTTCAGTTCTGCAATCTCTTGCTCTAATTTTAAAACCCGTTGGGTAAGTGAAGATGATTTCCTTTCCCTCCATTCCTGCCAAATGGGTGGAAATGCTATCCCTGCTACAACTACAAGCGCAACTATACCAATCATCCATTTGAGAAATTCTTGTCCATTTTCCACTGATTCGAATTTTGAATTCATCGTTCTTTCCACCGTGTCGATTCGTGCATTTAATGTCTTTTCGACCGCGCCTATTCTTGCATTTACTGTTTCGATCTTTATATCAATGTATTCTTTAATTCGCTTTTCTTGCTCATCAAGCAATGTCTTGATTTCCCTCAAATCTTCTTTGGTTAAATCTGCTAATGCGAAGTTTGCCGTGATGAATAACGATAACAGAGATACAAAAATGATTCTTTTCAAATTGAACACTTCCTTTTTTAGTTCAGCATCAATTATTGTAGAAAAATGCATCCGTTGTGTCAACAGAAAGTTAGCGTCTCCTCTTTGCTCCAAAATCTATCATAACCGAATATACCTAAATTTACCGCCGCAAGAACGATGAAACCAGCTAATCCAGTAACTCCGATAATCAAATCGTTTCCGCCTTTAACCACCATGATGGACAATCCCGCTGTGGCGTTGAGCGAACCGTGAATGACGGCGGCGGCGATGACGGATTTCGCTTTAAGTCTCACATAACTGAAAATAGGCGCCAGTAGAATACACCAGATTATCATCATAAACACGCCTATCAACGGATGTTGAGGATAGTTGTGTCCTTGAAGAATTAGCGGCGCGTGCCAGACTCCCCAGATGACGCCGATAACAGTTGATGATTTCCAGAAACCGAGGAAACCCAATTCTCTCTGCAGGAATCCTCGCCAGCCCAATTCTTCGCCGAAACCGGCAACTGCATTGATGGTAACTCCAGCGACAATCCCTTGCAGCAATCCAATCCAGAACGGATGGATGGGAAGAGCGGTAACTTGCTCTTGCATCTTTTTAAACTGCTCTGGCGATAACAATTGTCGAAATCGCTCAAACATCCCTTCCAT
>DTYX01001016.1 GCA_012961655.1 Candidatus Poribacteria bacterium | reverse complement strand
GTATCCGTGTGTATCCGTGGCTAATTATCTTTATCAAAATATATTTAACAATGCAATATGGTGATTCGTATAGTTTTTGCTATTTTTGCTAATTGAAATTTTCCAAAAAAGGCTTACCATAGAGACACGGAGAAAAACAGTTTTTACTTATAAGACTAATCTTTTGATTCCGTCTTTCATTACTGCAACATAAAAATTGAGAATCAAACCGACTTTGAAACCAGAGAGCCGCAAGTAGGTTAGCAATTGAGCTTCATGGACAGAAGCAATTGCGTCCACACACTTCAATTCCAGAATCACTTTATTCTCAACTACTATATCAATCCGATATCCCTAAGAAGCGAAGCTTCGTGGTTTAGAATACACAAATCTAAAACATTACCAAAAATTTATTGAAATTAGGTGATAAATTATGGTATAATTGGTTGAAAATTGGCAATGGAAATTGTCAGAATTTTAAAATTATCAAGGAGTTGATAGTCGATGACGAAGATTACCTGCATTCTAGGTCTCATCGCTGTTCTCCTGTTTGCTGTTGGCGCGCCATCGGCGGTTGCCAAAGCAAAGAAGGGAACCCTCAGGGTTAGCGGGGACAACACATGGAACGTGTTCATCGATGGAGAGCAAGTCGCTTCAAACGCCGATTGGCAGAGACCTACGGTCTCGGACTTTGACTTAAAGGATGGCTTTGCGGTGATTGCCGTCTACGTTCACGATGCCGAACCCGGCGGCGCGGGTAGTGGCGGCTTCCTGGCCGATATTATTTTGGACGATGGCACTTACATTGGTACCAGCGATTATAAAGGTGATAAGAAGGATACCTGGCCGGGCTGGAAGAGCGATGGAGGAGGAAAGCCTCTGAATGACCGTAAAGATGGATGGGAAAAAGTCAAGTTCGATGATAGTAAGTGGGTTGAGCCTCAAGAGTATGAACAATTCGGCGGCGGCATCTGGGGCTTCGGCGCCGCGACGATGAAACAGGTGCTACACGACCCGGATTGTATCGCCCACTGGATTTGGCACGGGCCTAATAACGTCGAAGATGAGGTCTATTTCCGCTATACCATCGGAGAATTCGCGGTCAATCAAGGTGGAAAAGCAACCACCACCTGGGGACAGATTAAATCCATTAATTAAAACTGGAAAGCCGACGCCGGTGCGCTGCTGGCGGAGCGAAATGATGGCTGGGAACAGCCTGGCTTTGATGATACTAACTGGGATAATGCCACTCAGATGGACCAATTTGGGAGTGGAATTTGGGGCTTCGGCGCCGCGACGATGAGATAGGTGCTACACGACCCAGATTGCACGGCCTATTGGGTTTGGGCTGGTCCCAACGACGGCGCAGATGATATCTACTTACGATTCACTATCGGCACTCTGACCGCCGTCAATTCGAAGGGAAAATTAAGCACAACCTGGGCTAAGATTAGGGCGGGAAGATAGGTTCGCTCTGGTAAATTGCCGCAGGTCAACAAGAAACGCAAAGCGTGAAGAGAAACCGAGTTTCTGCGAGAAACTCGGTTTTTTTGGGGGCGCAATATTTGTCGTCGGCCTTCCTAATTAAAGCTGGTGGTTATAATGTAATCCCTTAACGGCTTCAATTATACCACCACAGAAGCTTTGCGGGCAACGTAGTGAACCTAAAGTCGATTACTCCTGGTCGTATCCCTTGAGATGTCGAATCCAAATATTGCGATAACGGACGGGGTCGCCGTGGTCCTGGAGCATGAGCGGTCCCTTAGGTCCATGCGGAACATTATACGAAGCCACACTCCTGTGTCCTGTAGGTCCCATGATTTCTTGGTGGTGATGCACTAAGATACCATTGTGAACGACGGTCACATAAGCAGGACTCACGAGCTTTTCCTCTTTGAAATGCGGAGCTACGAAAAATATATCATAGGTCTGCCACTCGCCTGGCTTGCGGCAGGCGTTGACCAGTGGTGGATACTGGCCATAGATGGCAGCAGTGAGACCATCGGCGTATGTTAGATTGTCATAGCCGTCGAGAACTTGAATCTCGTATTTGCCCATTAGGAAAACTCCGCTGTTGCCTCGTCCTTGACTGTCGCCTTTGACCTCCGCAGGCGCTGCCCATTCGATGTGTAACTGACAGTCCCCGAAGTGTTCCTTAGTCTCAATGTTGCCGGTTCTGTTGACTTCCATGTAGCCGTTTTCGACCTGCCATTGGGGTTCTCCGTTGCGCCCTATCCATTTTGACAAATCTTTGCCATCGAAGAGCACAATGGCATCCGACGGGGGTTGGCCGGGTTTGTCCTGTGAACTAAATGTCCCGGGGGTAACGACCTTAGGTTGAGGGCGCGTCCCGTCGTGGACTCTCCACTCCGAACCAGGAATCATCGGCGTGTCGTCGTAACCGACAGGCGCTTTGTTTGTCTGTGCTTTTTGTGCCATAATTAATCTCCTTCTAATGCACTGTTAAATAAGTTTCAATAGTTTTAGATAACATCTTCAGCCACGGATT
>DTYX01001015.1 GCA_012961655.1 Candidatus Poribacteria bacterium | reverse complement strand
TTAAAATAGTAAATAGTCAATTTTCTCACCACTCACTTCATCAAAAATGGGAAATTACAAACCTACATCGGTATTAGCCCTTTTGCCATGAATTTATGGAAAGGAGATTCGATAAATTATGATGACAGCTAAAGAACGCTGGCTTGCGGCAATTCAGTTGCAACCAGTGGACAGATTGCCATTTTGGCCTAAGTTGGATGGGGCGTACCCAAGAGCGCAGGCGCCTCCTTTTTGCGATATGAAAGTAGATGACATCCACGACTGGATAGGCAGTGACAAACATATCGGCATAGTCGGTTGTATAAAGGAGGTAAGGAAGAAAACATCGGTGGAGACACGCACTGATGACGGTATCCAAAGGACATTCTATCGCACCCGGTTCGGGGAGATGGCAATGGTCAGGAAGTTTGACGTTGCCTCACAATCATGGCATCCGATTGAGTCTCCGGTTAAAAATCTCGGTGATGTCAAGCTGATGACTGAGTGGTACTCTGACTGCAGAGTTGAATTGAATAAAGATGCTCTAGAGCAAGCCAAGTCGCAGGCGAAAAGTATCGGCTCTGATGCAGTAACTTGCAATAGCATCGGCAAGTCGCCCCTAATGCACTGGGTTGAATGGCTCGCGGGTATTGAGAATGGACATTACCTCTTGGCGGATTATCCACAGGAGGTTGAAGAACTTTTTGAAGTCGTTCATCAATCGCTCCTGCGTAAAGCTGAGATTCTAACTGAAAATAGCCCATCTGACATATTTTATATGGTTGAGAACACGTCAACAACGCTGATTTCGCCGCAACAATACCGCAAGTATTGCTATCGGCACATTCAAGAATATGCTACAATTGCCAAAAGCTCGGGTCGCCCGCTTGTCCTGCACATGTGTGGACATCTGAAGGACCTGCTGCCAGATTTATCCCAACTTCTAGTAGATGCTTTTGAGGCTTTTACCTCGCCGACGCTTGGCAACACAACTCTCCTTGACGGACGCGCCGCTTGCCCGGATAAATGCCTGATAGGCGGTACCAACGCTGTTTTATGGACACGAATGGCCGAGGAGATTATCGACCAAATTGAAGCGGACCTGGACGCGCTTCCTCACCACCGTGGACTGGTAGTAACTTCTGCGGGTGTGATGCCCCCTTTGTGCAAGCCGGAAACAATCAAGAGTGTTTGCGAATGGGTTAAAGAATATAAGACGAGGATGTAATTTTTAAGAATTTACCAGTGTGGAAAGATTAAGCGAATATGACGAATAGCTGGTTCAGAAGATGAACCGGTCGGAGGTTACGAATTTATAAAGGAGGGAGGGATAAATATGGAGTGGTGTCCGAGATGCGAAAGATCGGTTGACGTGGAACATAAAGTACGCAAACTTGGCAGAAGTAAAAGTCTAGTTAAAGTAACGAGCACCTGCGCCAGATGCCGAACAACCTTGAGCACCAAAAACATGACGGCTCAAGCTGCGGAGGAAATGATAAAAGCGGAGGAGGCAGCAAGAGCTGAGCCGCAAGTATCAGAAACTGAAGAGGGCAAAGAGTTAGAAGAGTAGAATGCAAGTACGAATTTTGCGCTATTGAAATCATGTAGCCCAATCATCTAATTTGGCTGTGGCAATCGT
>DTYX01001014.1 GCA_012961655.1 Candidatus Poribacteria bacterium | reverse complement strand
GCCGGTAGTTTCCTAAGGATATTGTCGTAGCGGCACGCCTCCGTTTTCGAATGAACCCAGTATTTTTATTTGAATTGACGGAAATTGATACCTGATGTATAATTTACATAATACGTGAAGGAGAGGATAATGAAGCACAAAATGCAAGAATCGGTTGAAAAAAGATTTGACCGAATACGTCAAGTTCTCAATCTGCAACGTCCTGATCAGATGCCGTATGGAGATATAGGTTTCGTTGAGTATAGACCCGATGTGTACCATCTTGGTAAGCCGGAGTTCGTTGTCAAACCGGGAGAGGTGGGTGTATCACGAGATGGTAAAAAGAAGTATACTCACGATGGTGGCGTGTGGTTCGTAGGCGACAAAGAAAAATATAAGGACTACAATGATGTTCTAAATGTCGACCCTGAAAGTTTTGAAATAGAAGAAGTCGGTCATTTAATGCTAAGTAAAATGTCGCAGCTATTCGCGGCTAAGGCGCGAACACATTTCCCGGTACCGTGGCATTACGGCACGCTAATCACTCGCGCGACGATAGAATTTGGCTGGGAGCCGTTTCTGATGGCATCCACTCTCGAACCGAAAAAATTTGCTGCAATCCTAGATAGATTCGGGCAAGCATCGCTAGCTGTAATTCAAGGATGGACGGCGCTTGAGGGCACGGAGTTAATAACTATCCATGATGATATTGCTTGCACCCGCGGGGTTATTATGAACCCTCAATGGTATCGCGAGTATGTATTTCCCTGGTATCGGCGCATCTTTGACGCCATTCACAAAAAGGGCAGAAAAGCCCTGTATGTCTCTGACGGTAACTACATGCCGGTGTTGGACGATATCCTAGAGACAAATCCGGACGGTTTATATATCGAAAGCACATCAATGGAGCCAGGTGAGTTCATGCGCCGGGCTGGAAAGGATAAGCTCTTTTTAATTAAGAGCGATTCTCGAAATATTGATTTTGGCGCTCCTGAAGAAATCTATAAGGAACTCAAAATGCTACGTGAACTCCACGAGGAATTTCCAGGGATGATGATGTACAGAGGCGGCGGCAATCCCAAACCAGGGAATGCGGAGGCTTTCAATCGTTACTTTCAAGAACTACTGGTCTACTCAAAGTGATAGAAACTGGTGATGTAGATATGCTGCTGACTTTCCGATATATTTCAGCTATTTGCGGCGCAAAGGTCCTGATATCTTAGCAATGATAGCTCCAATGGAATGCTATCCAATCAAGCTATAGCGAGTAGTGTGAGTAATTTCCAAAATAAGAAAGAAAGTTAAAGAAACAATTAGATAACTTTATAATGACATCTGAGCTAATGAGGTAATATATCATGAAATTTGTCAGTATCACAGAATTAAGGCTTAATGCGTCTCAACTCTTGAACTCTCTTAGCGAAGAGGAAACCATTTTGGTGCTTTCGCATGGAAAACCCAAAGCAATTATCAAACCGGTTTCGGAGGAGATTCTGGATTTTGACGATGTCTCCTACCTTTACCATCGTCCTTCAATTAAGGTTCGGATCGAAGCGGCACACCAGGAACATCTTGAAGGCAAAGGCGAAGCGATTGACGATGTCATTCAGGGATTAGAAAATGAACTTTAAGATTACCATCCTTCCTTCGGCAAAACGTGACCTTAAAAAGCTGAAGCAACATGGGCTTGAGATTGCTCAAACCATCCGGCAAGTCCTTAGCGAGAATCCTTATCCGCATGACGACAGAGTGAAGCCGATTCGTGGTTTTCCTTATCCACTCTACGAATTGAAAGTTGCCAACTATCGAGTAGTCTATACCATCGAGATTAATGAGGTGACGGTTTATCTGGTAATCCATCGACGGGATTTGGAACGGGGCTTGAGAACACGGTTGCGATAAGCCATTTGATGTAATATTGCAAAATTACAAACATGAATAATAAACGCGAAAGAGTAACGGTAAAAGCCGCGGTCATTGGCGCATTATTGATTATCCCAAATAATTACTGGATGACGCAGATGGAAATGGTCTGGGGCGGAACGTATCCATCCGTTATCACATTGTTATTCAACGTTGTTTTTACCCTGTTTCTGCTTATTATAATAAATTTGGTGTTCAAAAGATTCCTCCCAAAATTCTCTCTGAACCGAAGCGATTTCCTGGTGATATACGTCATGTTGGCTGTCGGCTGTTCGTTGAATGGCACGGATGTGATGCAGACGTTGGTGTACCTTGTCGGAACGGGGAATTGGTATGCGACGCCTGAAAATGAATGGCGCGAACTGTTTGGTCAATATCTCCCCAGTTGGTTGACAATCAGCGATAAAAAGGCGTTGAGTGGATTTTTTGAGGGAGAATCAACTTTTTACGTTTGGGAAACTGTAAAATCGTGGTTGACGCCGATAGCGATGTGGTGTGGTTTCACACTTGCGCTGGTTTGGGTGATGTTGTGTATAAATGTCATTTTGCGTAGGCAGTGGATCGAATCGGAAAGGTTAGCTTATCCCATTGTAATCCTGCCTTTCGAGATGGCGGGAAATGGAGGCGCATCCAAGTTATTCAAAAACCGCACAATGTGGATTGGATTTGCGGTTGCCGCGGCTATTAACATTATCAATGGCGTCAGCTATCTTTATCCGCAGGTTCCGATGATTCCCGTCAAGCGTTATTGGATTTACAGATATTTCACTGATAAGCCGTGGAATGCAATCTCCGGCTGGATAACAATTTCATTTTACCCTTTTGTCATCGGTCTGGGATTTCTAATGCCGCTTGATATGTCTCTTTCAGCGTGGTTTTTCTTTCTGTTCTGGCAATTTGAAAGGATTGTTGGGGCGATGTTGGGTTGGCATAGCATGCCCGGTTTTCCCTATCCAGTAGACCAATTAGCGGGGATTTGGATGGGATTATTAGTTTTTGCCCTGTGGGCGGGTCGGAAACATTTCCGACAGGTTTTGGCGAAAGTATTTGGGCTAAAGTCACAGATAGTAGAACGTGCCGCAGGCTCGCCATTTGATGAACCCAATGAACCTATAGGCTATCGAACAGCGGTTTTAGGAATTATAGGCGGAATGGCTTTTATCACGTTGTTTTGTGCCAAAGCGGGGATGTCGTTTTGGGCAATACTCGCCTATTTTGGCATCTATCTAGCTCTTTCTACGACGATTGCGCGGATTCGAGCTGAACTCGGGCCGCCCGCCCATGATATGTACGGTTCAGGACCGGATTTGATTCTATATAACATTTTGGGCACAAAGCGCATAGGTAAGAACAATCTGACAATCATGACGTTGTTTTACTGGTTAAATCGAGAAGGATATCGCAGCCATACTATGCCTCATCAATTGGAGGGTTTCAAACTCGCAGAGCGCGGACATCTGAATAGCCGTCGATTATCTGTGATGATGATGATTGCCGCGCTGGTTGGTATGATTTCAGCGTTCTGGGTGGCTTTGCATCCCGCCTATAAACTCGGCGCCCAAGCCCGTTTTGGCGGCCCAGCGCGCTGGTTTGCTTTGGAAGGATTTAATCGCCTTGCAGGATGGACAAGTTATTCAACTGGAACTGACGGGTTATCTTTAGGGTTTATGGGTTTTGGATTCATTTTTACCCTGGCAATCTTGTTAATGCGAATGAGATTTTTCTGGTGGAGACTGCATCCAGTTGGCTATGCAATCTCCACCTGGTGGGCAATCAACCAGATCTGGTTTCCCATCCTTATCGCATTTGTCATCAAAGCTCTCATCTTCAGATACGCGGGTTTAAGAGCTTATCAGAAAGCTGTCCCTTTTTTCCTGGGGCTTATACTTGGAGAATTTATGACTGGTGGCTTTTGGAGTATCCTGGGAATCATATTGGGACGGCGTATGTATGCATTTTGGGTCTGAAAAAATTTATTTACAGGTGAGTATCAGGAGGAAAACCCTTGGTTTTCCCTTCACGCAGAAAATTCTTGACAGATGAACAAATCTGTGATAAATTAAATTAATTCTGTTAAAGGAGTTTGAATTGATGAATAAAACGATTATATATAAAGTGACGACATTGTTGATGGTAAACTTATTATTGGCTGTTACAACCTCCTTTGCTCTTGATAAGTCAAGCCTTGTAGGCGCATGGCTTTTTGATGGCAAAAGTGGCAAAGAGATTACGGATTCATCCGGCAACCTATGAAAATCCTAATTTTAAGATGTACTTGGATGGAACAGTGGATGCTGAAGTTGCCCCAGGTACAAAACCTGATACGCATGACAACGCATTGTTTATCGGTGGATGCGATATCGGCGATTATTGGATGACGGGTATTATCGACGAGATTGTTCTGTTCAACAAAGCTCTCAGTGACAAAGAAATTTCAGAATTGCAGAATGGTCTGAATCTGCCTGTGCAACCAGGACAGAAATTAACGACAACATGGGGCAGGCTCAAAGACCGTCCCATTCGCTAAACACGACTTAGAAGTTTATGCTGCTGTAGAAACAGGCGCAGGCGATTTAAAAGCGATGTTCAGCGCTTTAGAAATTATCCAGAAGTTTGGTGGCAAGCTAACTAGTATT
>DTYX01001013.1 GCA_012961655.1 Candidatus Poribacteria bacterium | reverse complement strand
ATCTTTTCTGCAATCTCTGGTGACAACTCCAAACCAATCGCAATCTCCATAAGCTGGTCCACTTCGCTTAGCATCTGCAAGACATCCAAATCCCACAAACCATACTCACACATAATCTGGTCGAAATCTCTCAGCGTTCTTGCAGCGGGATGGGATGTGAATTCGCAAGCAACGTAGAATGCTGGATTACCTGCTATAGCACCTGCAATTGCTTATGCCGATTTTCCCCTTGGAGGTGTATTATGGCCGGCTATTCTTACTTCAATTACGACCAAATGACACTTTTGAAAGTGGAAGTACACAGCGAAGAATTGGAATTGCTCAAACAAACAGCAGATGAATACGACTGGGAAGCAATAAAGAGCGAAGTTGAACCTCTGATCCACAGGTTATTTTTGCCCAAAATAAACTAATGTACGTCCTTTTCAGCGAAAAGTGAATCAAAATGAGAAAAGGTGTATTGGGCAAGAAAATGTTATAGTGCCAAAAACGACTTTTTTAAGCTAGCGGATTGTAAGCTAACGGATAAAAAAGATATTCTAATCCGTTAGCCGTTCTTAAAAGGATTCTAAGCTAAAGCAAAAGTCGTAATGAACAGCCGAAAAGAACGATTTTTCACACTTTTTTCACTGCAACATGCCTATGACTAATACACAAAATGAGAAAAGGTATGTAAAATTTGTCTTCTGTTTTATAAATAAATACGAAAATGTAAATGTCAAATTAGAAATACTAATATAAATTATTAGAAATACTAATAGCTGTTTATAGAGATAATCCTTGACAAAATCTTTGGAAAGTGTTATTATTTATGCCTGCAAAGGTTAGAGCCTGTCCTTGAGTACTTCGCTCTGCTCAGCATAAACTCCACGAAGGATGGGGGTGAAATCGGTGGACTCGCTTTCTGTTCACCCCATATCGCATTTGTATCGCTGTTTCTCACCCTTTACGAAAGGAGGAAGCCGACGCTGCAAATTTCACCAAACTGCCCGCCTTTAAAAACTAGAGGCAGTGGAATTGACGAAAAGCGCTTAATAGCATGAAACTTGAGAAAATAAAGCTGAGAATAAATTCTATCAGAACAGCGTATCCGATGTATGATGAACTCTTGACCTTCTTTGAGAAAATTGTTACCAAGCAAGATGAATTCAAACAGCAAATTCAAATCGAATCATCCTTTCCAGATATTGAAGAAAGCAAAGTAAAGAAGAAAATTGAAGCGGGTATCCCACTTCTAGAAGATGAAGAATTTGAATTAGATTTCCCCTCTACATCGCAATTGTTCGACGCACTTTGTGAAATCACTAAAGCACAAAATGATAAGCTAAGAAATGAAGTTCAAAAGATAGAAAGAACTGTAAAAGAGAGCAACGTGGATTTGAGATTAAAGTCTCTCGTCTCGCGGGAAGAGTTGTTTCGCAAAGTAGCTCATAATGAACTTGATTACATCGATAAGATTAGCGATGAATTTTCCTTAAATGAGAGTGTTCTTACTTTATTAACCCTTAACAGCGTCAAGCCATCCATAGAATTAATTGCTCATCAACTTCAAGATTCGGTAGATATAGAATCTTGGTCTGGAATTTCTTGCCCTATATGTGGCTCTCCTCCTGTTATCTCGGAATTACGCGGTGAAGAAGGTAGAAGGATATTATTCTGCTCTTTCTGTTCAACAGATTGGCAGGGCAGAAGAATTATGTGCTATCATTGTGGCAACACAGACCATCAAACTCTCCGTTACTTCTACACCCAAGAGGAAGAAAAATATAGAATAGATGTTTGCGATAAATGTAAACACTATTTGAAGACACTGGATTCTAGGAAATTTGATGGGGAGATTGTTCCTTCTGTTGAAGATATAGCAACGCTTCACCTGGACATATTGGCGGAGGGGGAAAATTATCAAAATGTAGCGTTAACATCAGCGGCGCATTTTTGAAGATAGCAGAGAGCGAACGGAATTCGGATTTGGGATTTCGAAATTCGGAATTGAGGAGTTGTTTTTTTAATTCCGCATTCCCAATTCCCCAACCCGACTCATCAAAAGATTCGGCAATTCCTCTGGCGATTCACGAAGTAATCGCTGAGCGAAGCGAAGCGGTTTGCGAAGCAAACT
>DTYX01001012.1 GCA_012961655.1 Candidatus Poribacteria bacterium | reverse complement strand
TTCTACTAATTAATCCATGGATTTACGATTTTGCTGCATTCAATTTATGGATAGAACCGCTTGGTCTGTTTTACATCGCCAGCATTTTGCGCCAACACAACTATGAAATAGCTTTCATAGATTGTCTCGATAGATATCATCCTGAGTTGCTGAAATTGCAAGGTAGGCGTTCGCCCAAAATCAGAGATTATGGCTGTGGGCAATACCATAAAGAGATAATTGCAAAACCCGATATCCTCAAACACGTTCCGCGGAAGTACGGCCGATATGGCATAACTTTGGATATATTCGACGCCGACCTGGAGAAACAGGATAAGCCCGATGTGGTGTTGGTAACTTCAAAGATGACGTATTGGTATCCCGGCCCATTTGAAGTCATCCGTCGGGTCAAGCGTCGTTATCCCGATGCGCCGGTGATTTTGGGTGGAACTTATGCGACTCTGTGCTATCAGCATGCGGTGGAACATTCGGGAGCGGACTACGTCATTGCGGGTGAAGGCGAGTTTCAGACGCTGAAGCTAGTCGATGCGTTGACCGGCAATATTTCAGACTATTCAGCTTGCCCGAAGGATATCGGCGACTATCCGTTCCCCGCGCATGACCTGAACCGACAACGGGATTACGTCGCTATCCTAACATCCCGAGGTTGTCCAATGAGATGCGCTTACTGCGCTGTTTGGTTATTGAACCCCGGTTTCCGCCAACGCCGAGCGGAAAATGTCCTCGACGAATTGGAATGGTGCTATCACGAACTCGGCGTTCGCAACTTCGCTTTTTACGACGATGCGCTGTTGTTGAACTCGAAGAATCACATTCATAAAATCCTGGACGGAATTATTCAACGCAACCTCCGATGCTATTTTCACACTCCAAATTCCATGCACGCTCAAGTGATAGATTACGAGCTTGCCGAAAAGATGTACAACGCGGGATTTAAGACGATTCGCATCAGTTTAGAAACCAGCGACGCCCAACGCCAAAAAACCGCCAGTAGCGACAAAGTAACCAACATCGGTTTTCGCCGAGCCGTGGAAAATCTGAAAACAGCGGGATTTACATCTAATGACATAAAAGTATATCTGCTGATGGGACTACCAGGTCAATCGTTACAGGAAGTTCGGGATAGTATCGCCTTTGTCCACGATTGCGGCGTCCAGGTCAGTTTAGCGGAATATGCACCCGTTCCCGGCACTGTTGAATGGCGCAAAGCAGTATCGGAATACCGTAAGCCGAAGGCGTCCCTTCGCTTTGCTCGAGCGAACGGTTTTAACCCCAACTCCGACCCGCTTTTGCATAATAACACCATATTTCCCTTTCAGACGGATAGTGTAACATACAAGGATTTCGAGAAGATTAAGATGTTTGCTTCAGAGGGCAACAGGCGAATTTCCGTTAAATCTCAAAAACAGTCAAACATTCTTTAGCGTACCGTGGCAATTTTCTTTTGGACATCTTAAATAGATATCCCACGGGAGAGCTAATCGCTGTCACGCCTCCGACTTTTTGAGGGGGACGTTTAAAATGTGTATGACCGAAGAGCGCAAAAGTCACAAGAGGTTCATTGAGGTAAATTTCGCCTAATCCCTTGCTTCCCATAAACGCGTTGAAGAAATCCCACGGCAGACTGCCTTTATAGATTACACTCTCCTGAAAGGGTAGATGATGGGTTGCGACGATGATTTGTGACACTTGATTTTTGATTGAATCTATTTGCGTCTGGAGTTCGGTTTCAAAGCGGTGAGCCAGTTTAATATCAGAGCAACTCCATTTAGCGTAATTTACATCGTTCCAGATTGAATTGCCATACCACTTGCTCTCGTATCTTTCTATGGGAATTTTATATCTCTCTTGTCTGAAAGAATAATCATACCAGCCGATTGTACCGCAGAATCCGACGTCATCAATTATAATTGGTTTGCCGCCCAAATGATGAAAATCGCACTCCGAACAGATTTCGGTAATCGTTAAATACTTCTGCTCACTTGTTATTATACTCTTTTTATCAACCCATATATCGTGATTGCCTGCCACAAAAAGCTTATGGCATTGAGAATTTAACTTCTGAAAAGCGAGGAGATTTTGAGAAAATTGTACAAGGCTAGCTGAAATATCGCCGCAGATGACCAATACGTCAGGCTGTATCTCTTCTGCGGCATTTACCAGATGCTCGACAATTCGCCGGTTGGTAGGCGTTACATCAGTGTGAATATCTGAAGTCACTGCAATTCGCATTTTTGAAATTCCTAAAAGTTGATACGACTTCTTCAGTTATCAAACTTTTGCAGTAAAAAGCAAGAAAACGGGAAGACATGTTACGCGCCCCTACGAATTCCCACTAAGTGAAAAAGTCGCATCTTTTACGTATTACGTTTTACGCTTTACGGATAATTATGAATCGTGAAAAAAGATACTATCCATTAAACGATTTTCTTCGAGAAAAGTTTGGTTGTAAAGTTTATAAGGTCAGTTTAGACGCAGGATTTACATGTCCCAACCGAGATGGCACTTTGGCTTCTGGGGGTTGCATCTACTGCGACAGCCGAGGTTCAGCAGCGCCGATAATCGATTCCAGGCTATCAATCAGGGGGCAGATGAAAGCGGGAATCGCCTTCGGCAGAAGAAGATACAAAGCGAAAAAATTTATCGCCTACTTTCAGGCGTTTAGCAATACATACGCTCCAGTGGCAAAACTCAAGAAACTGTATGACGAAGCTCTGAATTTCGAAGATGTCGTCGGATTATCCATCTCAACAAGGCCGGATTGCGCCCCAAATTCCGTGCTAAATTTAATTGAAGGATACGCCCAGAATTACCACGTCTGGCTCGAATACGGCATTCAATCAATTCATCACCGTACTCTGCAATTGATAAATCGCCAACACGGTTTAGCTGAGTTCACAGACGCAGTGCTGAGGACGAAGGATAGGACAATCAATATCTGCGCGCACGTAATTATCGGTTTGCCTGGAGAAACCAGAGACGAAATCCTGGAAACCGCTAAGGTAATCTCCGCTTTGCGTCTGGATGGCGTCAAAATCCACTCCATGTACATAGTTCGCGGCACAAAATTGGAACAGATGTACAAAAGCGGCGATTATGAACCATTAACATTTGAAGAATATGTCTCCATTGCATCCGATTTTCTAGAACTTCTGCCACCCAATATGGTCATTCAACGCTTGACGGGCGATTGTCCAGGAGATATCTTAGTCGCCCCAGAATGGACATTGGACAAACAACGAATTTTAACTGGAATCACTGAAGAACTCAAACGCCGAGACTCCTGGCAAGGTAGTCGATATTTATTTAAGTAAGTTCGAATTAAGTTTGTCCACTTTTGTCGAAAGAGATTTCCATG
>DTYX01001011.1 GCA_012961655.1 Candidatus Poribacteria bacterium | reverse complement strand
AAGGTCAAAGTTGGTCAGCACTTTTTCAGGGACGTAAGAACCTGTACTGACGATTGCAGAAAATCTATTCATTTTTATTCCTTTATCACAGATGAAACATACGTTTAAGAAAAAAATTTGCTCTTTTCCACCCCGTAATGCGTAATAGTTTTTTCTGTGAAATTCCGTTACTAATGTTCAGAAATCCAGTTTCGATTCGATATGCGCGTTCACATTTTGAGTTACGGATTCTTTAGCGACCCGTACTGCATTTTTGATAGCATTGGCTGATGAGCCACCGTGAGCAATGATAAAGGTGCCTTTAACGCCTAACAGTGGCGCTCCGCCATATTCAGAATAATCAAATCGCTTTTTAAAACGTCGCAACGTAGGTTTTGTAAGTAGCGCGCTAAATTGCGCGATAATATTGCGGCTGAATTCCGTCCTCATCGCATCCATAATCATATCAGCCATACCTTCAGCTATCTTTAACAAAATATTCCCGACAAAGCCATCACAAACGACGACATCGACAGTGCCGTTGACGACATCTCGTCCTTCGACGTTACCGATAAAATTGATGGGCGCTTCTGAGAGCAAGCCATAAGTCTCGAAGGTAATTTTATTGCCTTTCGTTTTTTCCGCGCCAATACTCAATAATCCCACTCTGGCGGGTTTATTGCCGAGGATGTCCTCCGCATAGACCTGCCCCATAATCGCGAACTCAACCAGATTAACGGGGTCGCAATCGACATTGGCGCCTGCGTCGATGACAACGGTTACATTGGCGTTACTATTCGGCAGAGTAGTAGCTATAGCGGGACGTTTAATACCCCTTAGCGGTCCTAAGATAATTTTCGCGGCAGCCATCGCGGCGCCTGTGCTACCAGCGCTGACTACCGCTTCCGCGTCTCCGGACTTAATCAATCTCGCAGCGACAGATATGGATGAATCTCTCTTTTTACGCAACGCTTCCACTGGATGTTCATTCATCTCTATAACTTGTGAAGCGGGTATAATATCATACTTTATGTCAGATAAATTCCTATGCTTTTTAAGTTCCTGTTCGATAGCCTCGGGTTGACCCACAAAAATAGTATTTACTTTATATTCTCTTGCGGCGAGAATAGCGCCTTCGATAACATTTTGGGGCGCTCTATCCCCACCCATAGCGTCAATGGCAATTTTCATAGTAAATATAACGAAATGTTTAAATCCTTGAGATGTTAGCTTTCTTCCTCGTAGGCGATAACTTGACGGCCGTTATAATACCCGCAGCTAGTACAAATTCTATGCGATATCATGCGCTCAGAGCAGTTGGGGCATATCGATAAACTCGGTCTCAATAAAGCGTGATGACTTCTGTGCATGCGTTTCTTGGAACGTGATTTTCTTCTTTTCGGATGAGCCAATTTGTCTTTCTGGTTACAAAATTGTTTGAACCAGATTCACACCTCCTTTTTTGGAATTCGGAGTTCGGAATTAAAGAAAATTCATTTCACAGGACTTTGACAACAAATCAATTTCTGCGATGGAACAGTCAGGGCTTTAGCTTCTGGACATATCTCAAGATTAAGGCTCATTCAGAGATTTATCGAAGCATTTGAAGAGCTTATCTAGGAGCAATATCTTCGAGTTCCTCATCTTTTGAAAAAACTCGCCCAAACTCTCCTTCTGCCAATAAATTATCGATAGTTTCACAGAGAGTCTTTTCGTTGAGTCTTTCGACAATAATCATGTTGGACGCCCAAAAATACAGGCCACCAGAGCATTCTCCCGTCTTTTTATACCTCTTCATCAAAGTTTTAATATTTCGAAGGGTAAAAAATACTGCGGAGAAATTCTCGCCACCAGGAAAAGTAACTTGAACGTCAACATTATCGTTGTCGCAATCTAAAGGAGTGATTCCATGATAAATCGTCAATTTGTAATCGTTGCGTTGAACGATTGTATAAGGTCTCTTCATCTTTATTGACCTCCAAAACGCTGCAAAACTTCAATGATGACTTTTTGCTGGTTGCCTTTACCAGATATGCCTAAAATTTCAATTTGACTATCTCTTATTCTTTATTGAATCTCCAGTATACCCGGGCGCCGCCACGGGTACGTGATTCGCTGATACCTCTCCCAATTGGTTTATTGCCTATTCCCGGATTCATATTGCCTTTTTTCAATTGGTCGGTTATTTTCTTAATTTCCCCTTGGAGAGTCCTTCTGCCTAACGATGTTTATACGGAGGAAATTCCGTATAGTATTTTTATATTCAGAATTTTCCCGTATATACCGGTTGAAACAGCTTCTAAAATCTAATATTTTCTATAATCGCTGATGCAAACTCAGACGTTTTCAATTTTGTCGCGCCTTCCATCAGACGTTCTAAGTCGTATGTTACTTGTTTCTGCATAATTGTTTCGCCGAGGGCTGTTTTTACTTTTTCGGCGGCTTTTTGCCATCCTAAATATTCCAACATCATCACCGCAGAGAGAATAAGCGAAGTGGGGTTTGCCATATCCTTATCGGCGTATTTCGGGGCGGTTCCGTGCGTCGCTTCAAAGATTGCCACATGGTCGCCGATGTTGGCTGATGGCGCCATTCCGATGCCGCCGACACAAGCAGCGCAGGCGTCGCTAAGATAGTCGCCATTTAAATTAGGCGTAGCGATAACATCGTATTCATCGCTGCGAAGTAGGATTTGCTGAAACATGCTGTCAGCGATTCTGTCATTTATTAAAATTTTGCCTTCTGGCATATTATTGTTGTATTTGTTGTGCAATTCATCTTCAGTAACTATATAGTCGGCAAATTCCTCTTTTGCGACCTGATAACCCCAATCCCGAAACGCGCCTTCGGTGAATTTCATGATATTGCCTTTATGGACGAGAGTGACGCTTCTGCGTTTATTTTCGATTGCGTATTTAATCGCCATCCGAACCAGTCGTTTGGTATTTTTTATGCTAATCGGTTTGACACCGATTCCCGAATCTCCTGGAATATATAAATCAAAGTTTTTGTTGAGAAAAGCGATGACTTTCTTCACTTCCTCAGTTCCCTGCCCCCATTCAATTCCCGCGTAGACATCCTCAGTGTTTTCACGAAAGATGATGACATCCATCTTTTCTGGATACCTCATCGGACTGGGTACACCTCGTATGTATTTAACTGGTCGCACACAGGCGTACAGGTCAAGCGCTTGTCTCAGGGCGACATTTAGGCTTCTGTAGCCGCCGCCGACGGGAGTTGTCAATGGCCCCTTGAGCGATACGATAAAATGTCCGATGGCTTTCAATGTGTCTTCTGGCAACCACTCGCCGTATTTTTCGCAAGCTTTTTGGCCGGCATATACCTCGAACCAGACGATTTTTCTCTTGCCATCGTAGACTTTTCTTACAGCGGCGTCTATCACTCGGCGCGCAGCTTTCATAATATCGCGCCCAATACCGTCGCCTTCGATGACGGAGATTATCGGATTGTCCGGCACCGAGATGCCACAATCTGTTGCTTTTATTTCTTCCCCTTCAGTGGGTGCCTCAATTTTATCAAAATTAATCACTGTTATTCTCGATTTCATTGGCTGGATTCCTTCAAGATAGCAGCAGCACGTTCAGCCGCACCTCGGTATTCTGCATTTACCAACGCCTCTAACTCTGCTATCTCTTCAGGCAAGAGGTTTTGTCCTTCTTTTACGGCATCATGAAACTTATCCATCAATTCACGTTGGAATCGTAATTGAAAAGCCTGACTCAACCCGTAGCCTTGGCATATTTTCCCTCTT
>DTYX01001010.1 GCA_012961655.1 Candidatus Poribacteria bacterium | reverse complement strand
TCTCCATATTGCTATAGGTTGGTTCATCTCATCCTCCAAAAACTGTTACAGTCGGTAGCCCTGATGTGTATGGCAACAGGGCTATCCATTTCCGAGCGGTGCGCTCTTGCATCCGCTTCCGTCCACGCCCCATACGAAGTCACTGGAGACACACGGCTCGCCGAAGGCGATGCCTGTGTGCTCCACTGTGTGCTCCATTGCGTCGCGGGGCTTGCGGCCGTAACGGTCTACGGTCAGGGACGCAGAACAACAACTGCCATGGGCTAATGAGTTTTTTGATGTGGTAACAATGACCGGGGTGCTACATCACTTCTGCTATCCTAGGCGAGTTCTTGCTGAGATTCATCGTGTATTGGTGAAAAACGGGAGTTTTATATTAATCGAACCAGGTATAAAAAACTTAAAGACGAAGTACCGAATAATGCTAAGTATTTTAGAAATGTTTCGACACAAGTGTTACCTGATGATCAAGATGACGATGGGATGTCTGATTCATGGGAATTGGCTAATGGTCTGGATCCAAATAATCCTAATGACGCATGGTTAGACCCGGATGGTGATGAAGTAGTAAATCTCTTTGAATATCAACTTAGTAGTGATTTGAACAATCCCATGACACCACAAGTGGCTACTGTGGGTAAGTCTAGATTATAGGGATGTTACAACTGCTATTGATTCAGTTGCTCCTGGAACTGTTATTCGCATCGCAGAAGGAACTTATTTTGTTACTTATACAACGTTTGACGCGAAAGTTGTAATGATTCAGGGCGGTCAGCTATTATTTTAGACGGCATTCACTTTGTTTTCGGAGACGGGACTTTTGGTGCAGTAACCTTACTGGCGAGAGGCAATGCTTCTATGAAAACAAGTATCTTTAATTGTTCCATTACAAAAAGCATTAGCGATAGTGGTGCATTTCAATTATACAATTGGGAGGCAAGTGAGTCAGATCGAACGATAGCTAACACTTTGATTGCAAGTAACATAGCAAGCGGTATTTACAGTCAAGTTACAGATGATTCAACAGCTCATTGGCGAATTATTAATACAACAATCAGTGATAATCTAAAAGATATTGGTACAGATAATGGATATGGAATTAAAGCCTTTGCATTGGGCGCTGGAGTCTTAACCACCCGTGTTTAAATATCAATCTTTTGCCGCTTCTCTTATTTTTTAAAACTACCTAACTTTTAGATTTCTATGAAAATTTACATTCTCTGATAGCCCATCGGCATCTACCGTTGAAGAGCAATTCATTGATTCATTTTATAGCCGCGGGCAGCATGTTGCTACCCGCGAATTGGCACAGGGCAAAATAATGCTGTGCTGATTCCGTCTCTACTCTGTATAGACGGCTTCAATCAATCCTTTCATATAACCTATGGCAAAAAGCCGCGCAATACCATGGTCGTCGCGCCAGCCAGAATCGCCCATTCTCGGATAGTGGTCTGGACGAAATACCCCCTCATAGCCGATTTCACGATAGGCCCGCATGCAAGCGACCATGTCAGTCTGACCATCGTCGTGAAAAGTCTCGGCGAACTTCTCGGGCGTGCCGCGCACATCCCGGAAATGCCCGAAGAATATCTTCTCCTGTCTGCCGAAATGGCGAATGACATCCGGCAGATTATCGGTCATCAGGGTGAAATTGCCCTGACAGAGGGCAATCCCGTTCACCGGACTCGGAACGAGCTCGATTAGTTTCTGGTAATTCTCCACACTGCTCATAATTCGGGCGACTCCGCGGATGGGTGACAAAGGCGGGTCGTCTGGATGCATAGCCAGTTTGACGTTGGCTTCCTCTGCAACTGGAACGACACGCTCAAGGAAATATTTGAGGTTATCCCACTGCTGTTCCTCCGTGACGACACCATGCTCGGTCGGAGGAGCATTGCGTAAGTATTCGTGGTCATAGCCGGTCACCCGAGCGCCGCCGCGTGAAGGAATGGTGGCAGATGTCCGAATGACGCTGAGAATCGGCATCCACGCCGGACACCACACTGGAATTTCCAACGCTCCCATGTTGCGGATAAGTTCGCAGACAACCTCAATCTCTTCATCGCGTCCTGGCAAGCCCAGTTTCGCTTTTTCCATTGGCGGTCTGCTCTCAATCACTTCCAGTTTAAATCCCCAATCTTCATAGGTGGCTTTCACACGAGCAAGCGACATGTAGCTGTAGGGCTGTTGTTCCTTGTTAGCATTCGGTACTGGACTTAAATTTATGCTTCCAACCACCCGGTCAACGCCGCACTGTTTAGCCAATGTCCATAATGGACTAGGTTGCGCTCCAAGCGATAAAGCAATTTTCATCATTTCGGGTTCCTTTCTTTTATCACTTCTGGACATTCTTATCTTAACACACAAAGCGGCAAAATACAATCTATTTTTCCTGGACTGACCCGAAAACTCAGTGTCGCCTCATTAAAATGCTTACGATATTTCTCCTTCATCCGCGGCAATTAGCATCGCATTTTCAATCTCTCCTATATCATTCAGTTCACGCAAAAATTCCCCTTGTTGATACGATTTTTTAAATGTAATGCTGAAAGCAAGTTCCATGCTGGCGCCCTGTTCCAACGTTGTCATATTGATTAAAGTGTTCTTCCGCAAATATCTGTTGAAAATATCCTGGTACGCATTATCATTATCGGGCGATGTTCTCAAACGAAATCTGAGCAGAAAATCGCTTCCTTTTATTTCGCCCAAACGGAATCTGTGTATGATGAGGATGATTAGGCTGATGATAGCAGCGCCCACGATGGCGATAAGATGCGCGCCGGTTCCGGTCGCCATGCCGATGGCTAATGCAAAAAATACGAAAGCGGTATCCCGTGTATCCTTTACGGGGGTGCGGAAACGGATAATGGACAACGCGCCGACTAAACTGAAAGCTCGGGCGATGCTGTTTCCAATGACCATCATCACCAAAGAGGTAATCATACACAAAAGCATCAGGGTGTGTACAAAAGAGGCGGAATAAGAAAATCCCCTGTGTGTTCGCCGATAAACCCAAGAGATAACAAGCCCCAGGACAAAGGCGATGAGAATATTGATGACAATATCCCTCCAAGATGCGAATTGTAAGTTTAATGAGAGGTTATCGAATATGTTCATTTTAATATTTTCCACATTTCTCGAGGCAGATGCAATATTTGGGAATCGCCTCCGCCCATAAATTCAACTTTTGGATTACTCGTTTGAAAAAAATGGCAGTGTATTATTAAATTTTAGTTCGAGGATGCAACGATTATTTACAAATC
>DTYX01001009.1 GCA_012961655.1 Candidatus Poribacteria bacterium | reverse complement strand
GGCGACACATTTACTGAATTTTCGGGTCAATCTTTGCAAAAATATTGAAAAACATTGTTGACAATCTCGTTCTTTTGAGTTACCATAAAGCCGAATGATAAGATATAAGGAGAGCTTTATGAAATTACTTGTGCCGCCAATGGACGGTCGAACGTTGAAACAGTTGCGAGAAGCTGTGCCTACGGTTGAAATTGTTATTGCCGAAAGTAAAGATGATGCCTTGAATAAGGTCGTTGATGTCGATGCTATCTACGGCCCTGTTAGCTCCGAACTTATTAAGGCGGGTAAAAAGCTACGTTGGGTTCAAGTAACCAGCGCTGGAGTGGAGGGTTATCTCTTCCCGGAGTTAGTGGAAAGTGATATTATTTTGACCAACGCCAAAGGCGTCTATGCCATCCACATCGCTGAACACGTTATGGCATTGATACTCAGCTTTGGGCGAGCCATCAACATTTTGATTCATCGACAGAGAGATGAGATTTGGGAAAGCCGCGCTAATCTACCCGTGATAGAAATCAACGGTTTAACTTTAGGGATTGTCGGCCTGGGCGGCATCGGATTGGAAGTAGCCAAAAGCGCTCATGCTCTTGGCATGCGTATATTAGCCGTTGACCCAACTCAGACATATCAGCCCGATTACGTTGAAAATCTTTGGCGTCTCGATAAACTTCACGATATGCTAAAGGAAGCCGATTTTGTCACTATCTGCTGTCCGCTAACTCCTCAGACCAGACAGATGATGAGCACAGAGGAATTCAAGTGCATGAAGCCCACAGCATATCTGATTAATATCGCTCGCGGCGGGATTGTCGACCAGGAAGCGCTGATTAAAGCGTTGAAAACAAAGGAGATAGCTGGCGCTGGATTAGATGTCACAGTGCCGGAGCCTCTGCCGAAAGGCAATCCGCTTTGGCAGATGGAAAACGTCATTATCACCCCCCACATGGCAGGACAATCTCCGCTATCTTCACGGCGACTTATGAAAGTTTTTACCGAAAACCTAAAGCGTTTTGTCAATGGCGAACCTCTTCTAAATGTCGTTGACAAAAAGTTGGGATATTAGACAAGCCCAAATTTGGAGGTTGGACATGCCGAAAATGACAGGTGGAGTAGCAGTAATTCAAACTTTGGAAGCCGAAGGGATAAACACCTTCTTCGGCGTCCCTGGCGGAGAAAATTTAGCTCTTTTCGACGCCGTTCATGAGCATCCCAATATGCGCCCCATTGTGACGCGACATGAACAAGGCGCGGCATTTATGGCGGATGGCTATGCGCGAGCTTCAAAAAAAGCTGGCGTCGCGGTAACTATCTCCGGTAATGGATTCATGAACGCCATGACGCCGCTTGCTCAAGCGAAGGCAAGTTCATCGCCGGTGATACACCTCACCGGCTCAAATCCTCAAGCGTTTGTTGACCAGGTGAGCGTTTTTAATTACCGTGTCGAGCAAGCTAAAGAGATTCCAGATGTTCTCCGGGATGCAATGTCACGGATGGTAACCGTCCGTCCCGGCCCAGTCGTTCTTGCGATATCACATCTTTTTGGACAATCGGACGATTTTGTCGGCGTGGATGTTGTGAAAGAGATTAAAGCGTTTCAAGGAAAAGAAGCAGACGCAAAAAAGATTGCGGTAGCCGCCAAACTACTTGTTCAAGCTGAACGTCCCTTTATCTATCTTGGCGAAAAGGTGGTGCGGTTGGATGCCAGTGAAGAATTAATTCGGTTAGCGGAACTGCTGCAAGCGCCGTATCTCACCACCCGCCAAGGCAAGGGCGCTGTCCGAGAAAATCATCCTCTGTATCTCGGCGCAGGCTGGGATGCGCCTATCGCTGGCGAAATCTCAGATAAGTTGATGAATAGTATCGATGTTGCACTTTGTGTCGAAGCGCCTGCGACGCTCGGCAGTGCATTTTCTGGGGAAGTCATCCGAATCGGTGTTGATGAAGTTGAGATGACGCAAGATAAATCTTTCAAACTTGCTATCGCCGGACAGACGAAAAAAGTCTTGAACCAACTTTGCGAAGAGGTGGAATCTCTGGGCGGAAGAGAAAAGGAATTCCCACGGGAATTAATCGCGGCTTTTAAAAAAGAAGCGCTAGAACGAGATATGCAGATAGCGCCGTTAGCCTTGGAAACTTTGAAGCTACTTAGGTCAGCCTTGCCGCCCGATACTATCGTCACCTCTGACAGTTTGATAGGTTTATGGGGGTGCCGCTGGTTTGAAATCTTAGAGCCGAATACATTTCACTTCCCCAATGGCACGTTGGGCTTTGGCATGCCAGAGCTATCGCTTATGAACACACCAGCCCGCCGGATTTTGCCGTCTTAGCCGAAGCGTTTGGCGCGGAAGGAGTGAGGATAGATAGTCATGAAGCATTGCCCCAAACGCTGGCGAAAGTGTTAAAAACAGAGAGAGTTTCTGTCATTGATATGCCTCTTGCCATCCCGCCAATGTAAACCGACGTGAAATCGGAAGACCATAGAATCAATCGATGGCGTAAGACCCAGAACTTATGCAACTATGCATTGATGTTTACTGAGTCCACATCGGCGGTGAGGCGCCAGCGGAGTTCATAGCACGTTATTCTTCAAGAGCGCCATACCATCAACATAGGTATAGCGTCTTCAACGTGGTTTACGCTAGTAAACCCGTCCTCAGGGCTAGCCTTTTGAGCCAGCCGCGCTGCCATATTCATACGCCGTGCGCATGAAGGCTTCGAGGTTTTCATACGAAGTATCTAAATGAATTGCGTTGGACATCGACACAATGAACCCACCATCGGGACGCCAGAAGGTATCGATGAATTCGCTTTAGCATCCATGGCGAATGGTTGGATGGGATGGATAACATCAAGCCCAATTTCGATTAAATCTTCCATAATGCTGGTAACATTTCCACATGTATGTAGCCAGAACTGGACGTTATGCGCGTGGGCTTCGGCTATCAGGTCAGCATAACAGGGCTTGAGAAATTTGCGAAAAACTTCTGGGCTGAAAAATAGCGATTCCTGCGTGCCCATGTCGTCGCTGGTGTAAAACGCGTCAACGCCAGCTTCGCCATATCTACGAATAACCTTCAGATGATAGTCGCGGACAGCTTGAGTGAGGCGTATCGTCCGCTCCGGTTGGAGTAGAAAATCCGTCAATATGTTCTCCATACCGCGAATCGTCCAGAGCCGCTCGTAAAAACAGAAAAATCCCATGCCTATGATAAATCCATCGGGATTTTCACGCCGCACGCGCGCGGCGCCTTCAAAATATTCCGCTTTATCCGGGTCTGGCATCTTCTCGATGAACTCGTCAAGGTCTTGCCAATTGGTAAAAAACCGCCGTGAATCGATGGCTTTGGAATCCTCATCTTCGGGTTTTTCCCTGATTGCCCAGCGATAATCAGGATTATCTTCTGGATAGTTCCATCCGCCGGGACCTCTGAAACCGACGGTGCTTACATCCTCCGGAACTTCAGCCAATAAGTTTTTGAATTTATCTCCGTAGGCTTCGTGGCAATCGCCTCCTATCCACATGCGTATCATAAGCGGCGGACGTCTCGATGTTTCACCACCGCGATAACTTCACCTCTCGTTAATGTATCTGGGTGCATTTCATCCTCCTCATGTCGTATCTGATTCCTTTTTGATAAGTCACTCAAACTCCCTCGGATGCCGTCGCTTCAATTCCGGAATCGCCCAACTGCGACCCGTTTGTTTCAAGCGTTCGCAATAGGCGCGGAGATGCCCTTTAGCGTGGAATGGTCCTCCCTCTTTGATGACCGTCCAAAGAGGGTCAACATCGTAAGGCATCGATTTCATCATGTCATCATGCCACTGATTGAGATAATAAACTGCATCCTTGCATATATCAGGATTAGATTCAGACAAATTGTGTTGCTCATAAGGGTCTTCATTTAGATTAAACAGCATTTCGTCGGGGAACAGATGGTAGCCGTCGTGGTATGTGCGTATGTAGAGCCAGGGTCCAAAACGGACGCTGCGCTGGCATACGTGAGCGCATTGGCTGAGGACTAAAAAATCACGTCCACAGTCTTCTCCTTCCATCAGCACCGGAGCGTAACTTTGCCCATCCCAGATTGGCATTGGTTGTTTTCCAAAGAGTTCAGCGAGAGTCGGCCCTAAGTCGAGATTGTAGTGCAAACCGTCATCCACATCTCCCTCCCGACCTCCGGGCCATCGAATAATCATCGAAATATGGCATGTTGGATGGTCTGCGGTCGCATGTTCACCGTAAATCCCAAACTCACCCATATTCTCGGCGTGGTCGCCGGAGATGATAATCGCCAAATCATCAAGTACCTTTTGTTTCTCAAGCCCCGCAAAGATCTGACCTATATGCTCATCCATATAGCGTATGCCGCAATCATAGCCGTCAATGAATCTCCGCAGGTCTCGCATATCTTTTATTTCACCGAGATGGCGAGGGAATCTGGGATTTTCCCTGTTGGTGTACATGCTAACTTCGCGCGCCGTGTGCGGTCCAACTATTTCGCGGTGCTTTTTTAGGACATCTGCGGTAATCCACTCAGGCAGCGGCTCGCCTTCAAACGGATTGCCGAAATCCATCGGAGCGCGGTAAGGTGTGTGCGGGTCCCAGTAATTGACGTGGAGAAACCAGTTGTCCTGCTTGGCGTTCTGCTCAATCCATCGCAAAACGGTGGGGGTAACATCTTCTGCTGATTCGCCTCCACCCTTGCCGGTGTTGTGCATTTCAGAAAAGCCGGCGTAAAAGTGCCATGCGCTATGCCGCTCCGCAAATGGACTGATGGAAACGGTTTTGAAACCGACTGAACGTAAAAAGGCTGGAATGCTTTGGTGGGCAAGTTTATCACGGAACCCGCGCGGACTGCCTTCCAATCTGATGTCAGCCGCCGTACCTCCATGCCCGACGACGCCTGTGTGGATACCGAAACGACCGGTCATAAGCGCCGTACGAGACGGCAGACACGGAGCATCTGAACAGTAGTAATTATTGAATCGCACACCTCGTTCGGCAATGCTGTCAATATTTGGTGAAGTGTTACGGCAGTACCCGTAGCAGCTTAGGTGGTCAGGCCGCAGGGTGTCTAAGTCTAAAAAAAGAATACGCATGAAAAGTTCCCTCCTTGTTAGTAATGCAGGTTCGTAGTAAGGCAATTCATCGCCGTTTACGCGCCATCGCTACTACAAACCTTATCAATCTCATCCAACAGGTTCGTAGTAAGGCGATTCATCGCCGTTTACGCGCCATAAAT
>DTYX01001008.1 GCA_012961655.1 Candidatus Poribacteria bacterium | reverse complement strand
GTTTTTAATAAAACTGTCTATATCCTCAGCTATACGATTAATCATACGATTAACAATATCACGCGCGATGACCTCGTGGCTTTCCATAAAAAATATTTTCGAGCAAATAACGTTATTTTAGGTGTTCTCGGTGACTTCAATTCCGAGGAGATGCTGACGAAAATCAAAGCGGCGTTTAAAGAGTGGCAGCCGGCGGAGATTGACTTTCCCCCAAAACCCGAAGTTCCCAAGGAATACACCAAGAAAATCGCCCTCGTAAAAAAAGACGACGTCAATCAGACAAATATACGCATGGGACATATCGGATGGCTGCGTAAAAACCAGGACTATCCAGCTCTGGTCGTGATGTGCCAGATTTTGGGGATAAGTTGGAACAGCCGCTTGGTGAATAGCATCCGAGTTGAAAAAGGCTTGGCATACTACGTTGGGAACAACTATGGCGCCGGTTACGATGTCCCCGGACTCTTCCTGATTGCATGCGGCACCAAATCGGAAAGCACTGTGACCGCAATCGAAGCAATTTTGGCAGAAGTCGAAAAACTGAGAACAGAGGGTGTAACGGATGAGGAATTGAAAGAGGCGGTTGATGGCTTCATGAATTCTTCCGTCTTCGATTATGATACCAAAAGCGAGATTCTCTCGCGTGCGCTCAGATATGAATACTACGGCTATCCCCAAGACTTCGTCGAACAACTGATGGAGGGAATTCGCAATGTAACCAAAGAAGATGTCAAACGCGTCGCCAATGAATATCTGCATCCCGACAAATTTACGCTCATCGCGGTCGGCAAGGCAAGCGATTTCGATAGACCGCTGAGCACGCTTGGCGATGTCGTCGATGTCGATATTAGCATCCCACCTCCATCCGCTGAACCTATTCCTGAAGTGGGTGAAACTGATGTGGAAAAAGCAAAGTCGATTCTTGCTGATGTTGTCAAAGCGCATGGCGGCATTGAGAATCTAAAGTCGGTGAAAAACATCGTTGCCAAAGGTCAGCTCTCGGTAAATACCGCCGGTGGAGCGATGCAGGTGCATATGAAGATAAAACAATACCGTGTTTTACCTGATAAAATTCGGGTCGACACGAATATCCAGACAATGAAGATGGAGATGAGTCAGGTCTTTGACGGTCAATCCGCCTGGATGATAACTTCACAAGGGATTCAACCGTTACCAGAATCTATGGTCGAAGAATTCAAAAAAAGTGCTTTTCGGGATACGATTCAATTACTGACGAATCTTTCCAACGATGATATATCCGTTCAATATCTCGGCACAGAAGTTGTTTCGCCCACTAAAGATAGCGATACAAAAGGAAAGATGACAGATGTTATATTGGTCAGCAATGCCGCCGGAGATTCTTTGAAGGTGTTCATCGATAAAGAGACAAAATACATCGTTAAAAAAGCGTATCGGGTAATGACAGAAGCAGGTCCAGTGGACACAGAGGAATTCATCGATGACTATCGAGATGTATCCGGCGTGAAAAACAGCTTTCATACTGTGATTCACCGAAATGGTGAAAAATATGCCGAATTTACGTTCAACGAAGTAACCATCAATGCAGAGGTGGATGAAGCCCTGTTTGAGAAGTAAAGCTGAAACGTGATGGCGGTTACTTCGTTCACCCCTCTTGACAATGAAGCATAAAACGTTAAGTTCGCTTGTTCATGTAATTGATGGAAGGAAAGGGGGAAAGGGAAGGAACTGAATATTTCTTCCTTTCCATCCATTCCCCGCGTTCCGTCCATGATAGTTTTATG
>DTYX01001007.1 GCA_012961655.1 Candidatus Poribacteria bacterium | reverse complement strand
ATACTCATAATCTCTTCGCCGGATTTTGTATCAAGGTTTCCCGTCGGCTCATCGGCGAAGATAATCGAAGGGTTATTCACCAGCGCGCGCGCTATGGCAACTCGTTGAATCTGACCGCCTGATAATTCGTTGGCTTTATGATTCACGCGGTCGGATAGACCAACTGATTCAAGCGCAGTCAGCGCTCGTTGTTTGCGTTCTCTTCGAGAGACGCCGCTATAGATTAACGGCAGTTCGACATTGTGAAGCGCGGTGGTACGTGATAAGAGATTAAAGGATTGGAAGACAAAACCGACCTTTTTATTTCTGATCTCAGCCAACTGATTGTCAGAGAGATTTCCAACTTCCTCATCTTCAAGTTTATAGACGCCGCTGGTGGGTTTGGCGAGACAACCGAGAATATCCATCAAGGTCGATTTTCCTGAACCAGACGGCCCCATAACCGCGACAAATTCGCCTCTCTCTACATTGAAAGTTACACCTCTGAGAGCATGAACTTCTATATTTCCCATTTTATAAATTTTGTTAATATCCTGTACGTCAATTAACATCGCAATGAAACCCCTTTTCATTTTTTTCAAACCAAAGCTTATAAAAGTTGAAAGCAACGCGATAACAGAACTTCGTTTCTTTAATCAACTCTTTGGACATCTCCTCTGTCACAAACTCAGAGGGAAGGAGAAGTCTGCCTCCGACCCTTCTGCCGTAATTCATCTCAACGTGCAAGGGCGCAGCCTCATCTGAATAATCTGCAAGGTTGTACAATTCCGCCTTCAGTTCCTCTGGAATTTTGCTTTCAAACCTATTAACGACTTCCCTTAGCTCATCGCCGGGGCTATGAGTAGGCGCCGGATGCGCGGCGCAACTTATCGCTGCCTTCGCCGAGTTTTCCATCGAAAGCTGGGATTCTTTGATGGCTTGCGCATAATGTTCCTTTTCAAACTCTTCTATGGCTTGTTCCAGGTGATATTTGGCTAATCTCAATCTATCTTCCGCGTCAGCTTTCGAGTTCATCGAAATTCACCTCTATAACTTGTCCGAACTCCAGGCCTTCAATAGTCCAACCGTAGTACCCATCTTTTGTCCTATACCTTATCCATCCCTGTTCCTTGACTTTCTTGCCTATCCGCTCCAAAAGTTTTTGCCCATAGCATTTTCGGTCGTAAACGATTATCCCATCGGCGTAGAGGTCGAAGTAAAATGGGTCAAAATAACTATAAACCTCATCAACAGTCTTTCCATCTGGGAATATATCTATTCTATATTTACTCGAAACGCCTTTGGACGCTTCAAAAAGCGTTTTTCTCCTTTCCAAGGGTGAATTCGGAAGATTTTTGGCTATGACGAATAGGTCAAGGTCACTTTTCTCTTTCTGTTCTCCCCTTGCGACGGAGCCATAGAGAATTACAGAGTAAACGTCAAACACGTTTAACAACGCCTCGGCTGCCTCTTTCGCCGCGTTTTTGTATGGTTCTCTTACCTCTTCAAGCCTCATCTGATTAAGCCTCCCGCTCACGGAAGTTGGTAATCGGAAGTAATCCAACGTAGCCTAAGGCATGTCGCTTCACTGCGTTCGAGCGCAGGCCTGAGTGAAAAAAAAACAATCATCAATCAACATTGTGCTTCCTAGGTTCGATTAACAAGTTTACCAGGTTAGTATAAATAACGTTACTTCTTCTTGGCTAATTCTTCAATAGATTGCACAAAGACTCTGTCGCCTTCCTTGACGCCGCTGAGAATCTCGTAATGAGTTTCGTTACGTTCGCCGACTTGGATTTGAGTTTTCACGCCTTTTTTCTTTTTATCTTTTTTGTCCTTAGATTTATCTTCCTTTTTATCAAGCATCACAAAATATTTCATTTCACTTTCAATCATAGCTTGGATTTTTGGGATTTTTTCTTTTTCCGACAGCACGATAGCAATTTCTGTAGGCCCCGTTCGCAAACCGCGGGCTTCTTTCTCTTCTTCAATCAGGATTTCAACGTTTTCGCGCTCTTCATTCGGTGAAATTTTACCAACTTTGCCTTTGAATTGTTTGCCGGCAAGATTTTCTATTTTGATTTCCTTACCGCTCTCCAACTTACTGAGGTCGATTTGATTTACTGTCGCTTTGACCACCATCGTCTCTGGTGTGAGGACAGTTTCAATCGGCAATTGCAAGACATCGTCTTTGTCGATGACGATAATATTCGCTTTTGCTTTCATACCGGGGCGCAATTCCTCTGGCGAGCCCAAAACTTCGATTGTCACCTCAAAAGTGATGACATTTTCCCCTTGTCTCTGTTGACCGCTAGGTGAAATTTCAGTAATCTCGCCCTCATATTTTTCATCGGGGAAAGCGTCAACTTCTATCTCTACTTTCTGTCCCAGTTTCACTTTCGCTATCTCTACCTCGACGATATTGGTTTTCAGAACCATCTTGGATAAGTCGGCTATCTTCATAATCGCTGGTCCGCTGGCGAACGCAGACCGGCCTGAAGTCACGATTTCCCCCTCTTCCACTCTGAGGTCAGTCACCGTACCCGCCATTGGGGCAATAATGCTCGTCCATTGCAATCGTTCTTCCGCGTTTTTCAGATTACTCTGTGCGCGCAGTAAATTCGCTTTAGCGGTGGATTCAGAATATACACTAACTTGCTTCTCATCATCTATCGTTTCTTGAAATTGTTCTAGCCTCGTTCGTGCCGTTTGTAATTGAACTTCAGCTTGTCTAACTTGCGCCGCCTGAGCTTGCTCGATGACTTTTAAATTGTTCTCCTGGAAATCGAGGGTGGCTTGTCTTGTGTCGATAGCTTTTTGACGGGTTTT
>DTYX01001006.1 GCA_012961655.1 Candidatus Poribacteria bacterium | reverse complement strand
TGAGTGCTTCAAATGGTGAGGGTATCATCCATTAGCCATAATCTCAAGGACTTTAGGAATTTTGAGACAAACACTGTATTCAGATGGAGACGCTGGGAATGTCTTTGACGAAAATGATTGTATTTTATCGCTTAAACCGATTTGTTTGGATTACCACCCTTATTATGCTTTTATGTAGTCTATTTGTGCTCAGCGCCGAAGCTTCTTCGGATACTTTGAAACTCACGCTAATCTGCTCCGGTAATGAACAGGGATTATTCAGGGCGCGTGGCTGTGACCAACAGATTGGTGGTTTGGATAGGCGTCATACTCTCATAAAGTCTTTATGCAAAAACGCGAAAATGTCCCTTCGCGACGCTCAAGGGCGTGCCTTAATCTGCACACAGGTAATATTGTTGACCAACTTGATTCGAACAATGAACTGATCTATCAGATAGCCCTTGAAGCGTTGAGCACCATGAGTTATGATGCGGTGTCCATTGGTGAAAAAGATCTTTGTCTGCCCTTTGAGTCCTTGAAAGCCCTTCACGCAAATCATCGATTTTTTGCTTTCTCTTCCCCCAAAGCCCAGAGGAAAGGTTCTGCAGGTGATTCAGCCTCCTCTTTGTTCTCATTCGGAGAAGCTTTTCAGATTTCCAAATTCAACTTCCTTTTGCCTCCTTACGCTACGTCGCTTCTGGCGCCGTTCACCAGCTTGCGAAATCGACTGGCGCACTTGGGAATCGCATTGTAATTCACTGACCTCTGTCCAAACAACCCGGTCCAAACCTCTTCTGTTATCAGATGAAAGCTGTCCTTGTCCCTTAGATCTTCGACTCTGACAAACTCCGTCAGCATCTGCTGATACATCTTCACCTGCCCCATGAAACTTTCAAATCGGGCTAATCCTGTGCTGACGATAGACTCAGACGCATACTGATACACTCCCGAAGGTGAGAGCCTTGTTATATTCTGCGCTAACTTTACCTGCTGGACTATCTTGTTCCTGTAGTCATCTCGCACTCTATTCTTACCAGTTGTCATATCATTCGCCGCTTTCACTCTTCTTCTCACAGCATCTGTGACGGGCTTCTTCTTGGGCGTTCCACGCCAACTGAAGGTGTCCTTTCCCTTTTCCCTCTCGTAGATAGCATTTTTAGCGTCCTGTATCCGCTCTGATATTTCTCTCCTCGTCGGCATATCATAAAACTGGCTCGCCAACAATCCTCCACTGTTTGGGATTATGACGACAAATATCACCCACACAAAAAGCAGAGCCACGATGGTGGTCGATGATTCTCTCGTCATGCTTGATATAAACAATCCAAGCATGAGAAACGCTGAAATGTAGACAAGTGAAATCACCGCTACCAAGCCAATTTTAGCCCAGTCTCCTCCGCTCAGCGGCACGCCTAAAGCGGTTATTACCATCAAGTTGAATATGATGCCAACAAGAGATAGAACGGTGATGCTTATGATAGAACCCAGGAACTTCCCTAAAAGCACAGTCGCTTTAGATACGGTGTTGGACATCAACAAGCGCAACGTTCCTCTTTCCCTTTCACCTGAGATGGCGTCATAAGTGAACAATATAGCGGCAAAGCTCAATATCACAGAAATTACGAAAACTCAGTCAACATCAGTGAAGCTTGTAAGCATGAAATTGCTTCGCCTCTTATTTTTGGGCTCCTCTATTTTGAATATGTTGACTTCAAACATGTTGGGCAAATCTTTGCTATGTCCTGCAGCGACAAACTCCAATGGATTTGGCGCTCTGAAGAGACGCTGAAGCTCGTTAGCTACGTCGGCGAGCTTCCTTGAAGATTCTCTCAATTGTTCATAATTTATGTTGACGTTGCGACTGTAATCCGCCACCATCTGCTCGTACTTCATTGTGAATACAAATCCGCTCACCGCCATGACCAATAAGACAAGAATGAACGTCAGCGAAAACCTCCAGCTCAGAATATGTTCTAAAATCTCCCTTTTAATTATTAGCCGAAGCATTGAAAACCTCCTGGATGTTCGTAGTAGCGCAATTTATTGCGCGTCAAGCGGCGGACGGCGATAAATCGCCTTACTACAAACGGTTCACCTCACATCCGCCCTCATGAACGCTGTATAAGCTCCCATGAAGAATATCACATTTAAAAGCACAAGAATCAACAAGTCGGGCATGGCTCTCTTTACGCTCGAAACAACATCCTCGCTTTTGAGTTCAAAGACGGGCATGTCGCTCAAGTCCAGCGGCTCGACGGATTTCCATCCTTCTTTAGCGTACTTTGCTTCTGCCACCTCTTTTGGCATATTCCACAATTCTTCAGCAGTAGGAAGCTCGCGTTCCCGCCACCATGTGAAGTATGAAAGTGACGAAAAAGCCTTTTTGCTTCGCATATACTTTGACTTTTGCAAGCTCATCTCTGTGTTTTGTCACAAGGTCGCTGTAATTTGCAAGTCGCTGCTCGTAATCTTTTGTCAGGACATACGCGCTGGAAACGAAAAGCAGGAGGCAAAGTATGAATCCAACCATAAACCTGAAAGTTAGAATATTTGATACAAATTCCCTTCTTATGATTAGCTAAAGCATAACGATTCTCCTGAATAGCCGCCGATTAGGTGGTTTATGAAGTAAACTACTGAACGAAGTGAACAGACCGCGCTGATAGTTGATTTCCTCCGGCTCGAACTCCCTCTTGAGCTTCAACCGGGCTTGCTGCAACCGTCCTTTTACGGTGCTGACTGAAAGGTTTAAAAATCCCGCGATTTCACTGTAGGAATAGTCGTTCATGTAGTATAGCAGAACGACCGTTCGGTATTTTTCAGGAAGCGTATCCACCGTGTCCCAAACGGATGTTCGGAGTTCCGCCTGTCGTTCCCTCCGGATGGAGAGGCGGACTAAGTCCGTTTGAATGGACGCATCTAACGGAGAAAAAGCGTTTGACCGCTTCCGAAGCCATGAACGACAACGGTTGGCGACGATGGTATGAAACCAACTTTTAAACCGCTTCGGGTCATTCAGTTGCACAAGTTTGCAGTATGCTTGCAGAAAGGCTTCCTGAACAACCTCTTGCGCGTCGTGAAAATCCCGGACGTAGCTTAAAGCCAACGCCATCGCCGAATTTTGATACTTCTCCACCAACCGTCCGAAAGCGTCTTGGTTACCTCGTCGGCACAACTCGACCAGTTCCGCGTCATCAAGCGTTTCAACGGCGCGCATTTCTAAATTTTCGATGTTATTGACCTTTTTTCGTGCCATTTACGAAGTACCTTTTTTAATAAGACGCATGAAAAAGTCGAAAGGGAAAATTAGGAAGGATTTTTGGGGGAGGCTTGGAAGATTGGAAGGCTTTTCCATTTTACCGGACGTCATGTCGACCACTATAATGGTCGTAAGCAATCCCACTCCCGCCCATGTCAGTGCTAGCATACCTGTTATGATACCAGAGAGAATCGCGAGGAGGGCCTGTTTAAGCAGGATTTGGGTATTCCAGGAATGACTATACAGGTAAAGGATGAGCAGAAACAACAAGATGGTGAAAGCATCTCTATCAGCGAATCCTGCTGTAGTTCTTACTCTCCCAAATCCACTTTAATCACAAGCTCCCTCAACTGTTCCTCTGTTACTTCAGAGGGCGCCCCGGTGAGAAGACACGTCCCCTTTTGGGTTTTGGGGAAAGCTATCACTTCGCGTATGGAGTCGTCGCCGGTGAGTAGCATGACCAACCGGTCGAAGCCGACGGCGATACCGCCATGAGGCGGAGTGCCATATTGGAGCGCTTCGAGGAAATAACCGAAGCGATTTTTGATGTCTTCGGGTTTCAGTTTGAGCGCTGCGAAGATTAATTCCTGCACCTCCCATTTGTGGTTTCTTATGCTGCCGCTCGCTATTTCGTGTCCGTTGATGACCAAATCATAGGATTGCGAGCGCACTTTGCCTGGGTCTTCTTCGAGGAGAGGTAAATCTTCGTAGTTGGGCGCAGTGAAGGGGTGATGCTCCGAGTCGAAACGCTCTTCCTCTTCGTTCCATTGGAACAGCGGAAAGTCAACAATCCAGAGAAAAGCGAAGCGGTTTTTATCCATCAACCCCAAATCATTGCCGAATTTGAGGCGGAGTTGAGCTAAAGCATCGGCGACAATTGTCGGTTGGTCTGCGACAAAGAACATCATATCGCCAGCTTTAGCGCACATCCGTTCAGCGATTTTCTGAAGGATTTCGTCGCCGAAGAATTTCACAATGGGTGAGTCAAAGCCTGAATCCGTCACCCTAATCCACGCTAAACCTTTGGCTTTGTAGTTTGCCACAAACGATGGCAATTCATCATCTAAAACTCTCCTTGGCAAGTTACTGCATCCGGGCGCCGCAAACCCTTTGACTTGACCACCTTCAGATAGGACGCGGGTGAAGACTTTGAAATCAGAATCGGCGACGATGTCGGAGACGTCAAACAATTCGATGCCAAAGCGCGTGTCGGGTTTGTCTATGCCGTAGCGTTCAATAGCTTCCGCGTAAGAGAGACGCGGAAACGGAATCTCTATCTCCATTCCTATCGTTTCTCGGAAGATACGCTGCATCAACCCTTCCATGTTTTGGAAAATATCCTCCTGGTCGATGAAGG
>DTYX01001005.1 GCA_012961655.1 Candidatus Poribacteria bacterium | reverse complement strand
TCTCCATTACCACTTTCCACTTTTCTTGGTGGGGGTCACTGCAATCGCTGATGACCGCCACATCAGTCATCATGTATATCCTGGCGGCTAAACTGGCAGACCGGGCCGGGAGAGCCAGCCGACGTCCCTACCTAAAATTCCCCTGATGACTGGATGGTCGTTTAAAGTTTTGTAGTTATTAGATAATTCCAGGATTCTACGATGTAGCGTCGTCCTCTGTGGCGACAGACAATTGGCTGAGCGAAGCGAACGCTTAGCCGAAGGCGTGCGTGAACGAAGTGAAGCGGTTCACGAAGTAACCGCTGAGCGAAGCGAACAGAGGCATGCCGCTACGTCTCTCTGATTGCTAACTGCAAAAGGCGTGAGAGAACCAAAGAAGAAAAAGGAGGATTGAAAATGATAGGGCTCAAAAAGCTATGTGCAGGGATGCTGGAGGAGAATACAAAAGGACTCCCGGAGGGAGAGGACGGCATCGCGGCAGGTAGACCGTATACTTATCCATAACAACATTTTTTATAAAAAGGGTATGGGCGTTTCATGGGACGCTCCTTTCCCATCGTCTTGTTCCCCCTTGTTTTTTGTGGTGTAAAAACAGTGGTTCTCAACCAACCGACTGGGAGGAGCCTTTTGCAATCGCCTCCTCATTCAGTTCGACTCCCCAACCGGGGCCTGTTGGCACTGCAAGATAACCGTCTTGAGGCGAAAGCGGCTCTTTGAGGATTGCATCTATTTCTGCGCTTCGTTGCGGATACTCCAACATCTCAAAATTCGGCGTGCAAGCTCCTAAGTGAACAGCGACGATGGAGGAAATCGGTCCGTTAGGATTGTGTGGAATCACTCGCACATGGTATACTTCCGCCATTGCCGCAATCTTTCTTCCTTCCCAAAAGCCACCCGTGTGGCAAAGGTCAGGCTGAATGTAGTCGGCAATCTGCTTCTCCAAAAGCTCCCTGAACCCCCACCGCGTGTAGAGTCGCTCGCCCGTTGCAATGGGGATGTCAACGGACGCTGCGACTTTGGCCATTTCATCTACATTTTCTGGAGGCACAGGCTCTTCATAGAAGAATGGATGGAAATCCTCCAACATCCTTCCCAGTCTAATAGCGGTGTTAGGATTGAAACGCCCGTGAGCTTCAATTAGAAGGTCAATGTCCTCTCCTATGGCTTCGCGCACCGTCTTTACCCTCGCAATCGAAGCGCGCATCTCCTTTCCATCTATCGTTTGGTAAGCGCTGCCGAAGGGGTCAAATTTAATCGCTTTATACCCTTTTTCGACTCTATCGAGAGCCGTTCTCACACATTCTTCAGACGTATTCCCTGAAAAATGGGTATACAGTTTAATCTTTTCTCTCAACGGCCCGCCGAGGAGGTGATTGACGGGGACACCTAACGCTTTCGCCTTGATATCCCAGAGCGCCTGTTCCACTCCGCTGATGACGCTCGTCCAGATTGGACCTCCTCGCCAGAAGGTTCGATGGTGCATCTGCTGCCAAAATTCTTCGATGCGGATTGGGTCTTTTCCTGCTAAAGGCAGTTGGCTGATGGCGAAGGCAACCGTCTCGAAGTGGCAATCGACAACCTCACCAAGACCAGTGATTCCTTCATCAGTTTCGATTTTGACAACCTTCATATATCTAACAGGAATCATCTTAATCGCTGTGATTTTCATCTTTGTCCTCCTAATTTTACTGTGTTAATGTCTGGATTGCTTGGACAACTCTCACCTTGAATACATCCGCATCGAAACCTTTGGGCGGTCGCCGTTGATTGAGTTCTACCTGGGTCATTTCCTATCATCTGAAACTGCCGGTGTGGCGTCGCTGCCATCAGCTTCAAGAGCGTCGGCAACCAGACCGAAGAAAGTATCCCATATTTGTTCGATTCCGGACAAGGACAATCTGGGCAAAGCCTCCAACCGCACAACCACCATGTTCCACTCCGGAATTACAAAACACCAGTTGGTACTGCCACCCCGAGCGGCAAACGTATTCGGTGGCGCCGAAGGCCAAGGTCGCTTCCCGTTGGGCTTGATTCCGTTTGTCCACCAAAAGAATCCATACCGTCCTCTGCCATCGTAACTTGGGGCATCCACGGAGACAGGAACCTGGTTCGTGGTCGCTTGATTAACCCAGGACGCACTGATTAACTGGGCGCCGTTCCAGTTGCCCCGGTTCAGGAAAAGATGCCCGAAGCGCGCCAGCTCTCGCGCTGTGATGTGAATCCCTCCGTTGTAAATTCCCGAAGGACTGTTAAGGAGAATCCCGTCCACGACCCCGAGGTCTTTCCACTCCCAGTTGGTCATGCCGATGGGGTCGGCGATGCGACGCTTGAACAGTGCCTCAAGGGGTTCTCCGGCGATGTGGGTCATGATGTAGCCCAATAGATGGATTGCAGGGTCATGGTATTTGAAAGCCGTTCCAGGCGCAAAAAGCGGCGCGGCCGGCGTCAGATACTTGCTTTCATCCCCCCACTGCTTGTCAGGCGTGCTCTCCCCTTTTTGCCCGTCATACCCGGACGTCATCGAGGCTAAATGGCGAAACTTAATCTTTGAGTATAGGGGATACTGGTCATCCAGGCTGGGCAGATGCTGAACCGCAAGCGTGTCCAGCGAACATTTCCCATCATCAATCAGCAGACCGAGGACGGTGCTGGTGAAGGTCTTCGTGCAGGAATGGACTGTGTGACGTGCGTTGATGTTGGAACCTTTCCAAATCATATAGCCGTTGCGGATAACGACGGCTTCCGAGACGCCAGCACTGCCGTAGGCGGCGTCCAGATAATCCATTGCGGCCTTCAGCTTCGTTGAATCCACCCCCTGGGATTCGGGGGAAGCCTGTTGCCAATCCAATCCGGGAAAAACGGTAATCTGTTGTGAATCTGCCGTGCCCGAAATTGGTGTGGTGAACGCGAGGCAAATCAGATACATCGCAATCTTGTAAGAACTGTCCATGGGCAACCCCCTTCTTTTCTTCGGTGTCTAAGCCTAAGTTGTTCATTTCTTAAATTCGACTAAGGTTTGTAGTCGCGCAATTCATTGCGGTAGTTCCATGACGAGCGGTTGATGTAGACGTATATCTGACCCCTGTTGCGTTGGGCTTGCTTGGGCAATTAACGAGCAGATTTCACACCTTCAAGTTTCCAGAGTTTGATTGTCTTGTCCCCAGATGCGCTCGCTAGAATCTTCCCATCCGGACTGAAGACGACAGACTTAACCCAGTCCGAATGTCCTGAAAGCGTCCTGATTTCCTGCCCTGTTTTCACTGACCACAGTTTGAGTGCGTCACCAAAAATTGCACTCCCTCCGGCTGCTAAGACCTTCCCATCCGGACTAAAGGCGACAGACGAAACCATCATAGAATGTCTACTCAACATCCTGATTCCCCGTCCTGTTTTCACCGACCATAGTTTGATTGTCTTGTCGTCAGAACCGCTTGCCAGGAGCTTCCCATTCGGACTGAAGGCTACCGTGTAAACGGCTGATAAATGTCCGAAAAGCGTTCCAATCTCCCGTCCTGTTTTCACCGACCACAGTTTGACGGTGCTATCTTCAGAACCACTCGCCAGGATTTTCCCATCAGGGTCGAAGACGACAGCATTAACATCGTCCGAATGTCCCGAAAGGTTTTTCCATTCTGTTGCGAGAATTGTTTGTGCGTAGGCGTTACTGAAAAGACATACAGCAAGGCAAAGCGCAATCCATGCGGTCAGGGTAATCTGGGTTATGTGATTTTTAATTCTCATGTTTGATACACCTTCCGAATGCAGTGATTGCGCGGCTCACCGATATAGAAGCTTCCGTCCTCTCCCACCACGATGCCGTGCGGGTCAGCCAACTCGGCGCTAATGGCTGGCCCGCCGTCCCCGCTATAGCCCTCAGTGCCGTTGCCAGCCACTGTGGTGATTATGCCGTCAGTACAATCGCAAATCTCTCTCATTATGACCT
>DTYX01001004.1 GCA_012961655.1 Candidatus Poribacteria bacterium | reverse complement strand
TCTTCATTGTCACTTTCCACTTTCCACTTTTCTTGGTGGGTTGATGAACCGACGCTCGAACTGCTGAAATACCTCACCGGGCTTGCGGATAAAATTCCCATCCTTTTCCTCTACGTACAGCGCCGGTGGTATGAGAGCGCTTTTGATAAACTTGCAGTCGCCATCCAGAACGCCCATTCTGAGGGGTATCGGCAGATTGAGTTGAATCGGCTTTCGCGGGAACAGAGCCGTCGATTGTTGTTGCAGATTTGCGCCAGAATGTCTGCAAGCGGTGTTTCAAACACTGATGTTCTCTCTACCGATGTTGTTGAAAAATGCTCTGGCAGACGTCCTCGCCTGCAATTTGGCGGCGCGGACGCCACCAAGAGCGCCTTCAACAATATCTCGGCTGACATCCAGCGTCATATTCTCGATAGAGCCAACGGAAATCCGTTTTATCTCGAAGAGATAGCGCGGGCGTCCACGCAATCAGCCAGTCCCGATTTTCGGGATTCCGCTATGCGGAACTTCTCTCAACGCTATCACCTCGCCGGCGATGAGGCGCAATGATGAGCGCGCTGAAGTTTTATTGCTCATCACCATCGCCTTCCGCCTTTATCCTCACGATGCTGAAAAATCGCTAAAAAAATTGGAGACGATTCACTTCTTGGGCACGTCCTTTCTCATTTAGCATGCATGACGCTTGAACGTGATAACCGCCAGGCCCTCACCTTTGCTCAAGAAGCGCTTCGGCGATATGAGAAGGTGGGCGATGCGCTTGCTGTTGTTGATATCCATGGAATGATAGGTAGAGCGTATTATCTGCTTGGCAACACTGAGAAATCGATTGCCGCCTACGAGCAGATGTTAAAATTTGACTGGTTATTCGATGTCCGGCGGTTTGGCGTTGGATGCCTTGCCCTCCTTGTGCAAAATTATGTCCAACGGGGCGACTTGGCGCGCGCGAGGAAGATGTTCTTTCAAATGTTGAACCTGATTCGCAAACACACAAACAAGGCTCAAAATGTGGCAATGGAAAACGCCGCCGCATCCCTATGCTACGGAGGTGTAATAAACGAAACTACCTCATGGATGAGGGAGAATATCAGTTCTACCATCGAAAGGGGATGCGAATTTGTCGCATATTTAGAAGGGAAAGGCTTAGCTTAATGCACCCCATTTTGGCGGCGGCATATCTGATGCACTATTCGCAAAAGTCCCTCGACGAAGCCGCCGAAGGATTGAAACTATTTATCCGAAACATCGAATCCTTAGATGAACACGTCGAATATTGGGGTTACGCGCTTGCGAATATCGACAGCGAGAAATTAGAGCGGATGTTTGAAATCGCTGCAGGGCAAGCATCTTGCTTGCCAGAAGCAAAGCAAGTTACCTCGCTCAACGTAGAGACGGCTACGCCTTAACCGTCATCGACTCCCCGTCTGAACGCGAAGTCCAGTTTCGCATCGGCTACGACGATTACGTAACCATCTGGCTCAACGGCGACAAGCTGCTCGAAACGACCGGCGGCAGCCCGTGCATCTACGACGACGTAGCCATCGACGCCGTACTTCAGCCCGGACAAAACCGCCTGCTGGTAAAGATCGGCAACATCGAGCCTGGATGGGGATTTTTAATTCGCATCACGGATGCGAACGGCGTTGCGTTTGGTGATGTGTCCTACGCATCACCGTAGGTCGAAATTCAGATTTCGACTGCGATATCGTCGATTTCTGATTGCTTCCAATTCAGTGGCAATCAGATTTTCGACAAAAGCAGGTTGGAAAGCAGTAGCAGGGGTCATTTTGTTCAGCTTGTAACCTGTGAATTGTCTCGTTTGGCATTGGAATCTCCTTTTCGGTAAATGATGTTATCTGCGTCATCGTAAGCTATTTCGTCAATTTCGTCTGGTGAAACGCAGTCAATTGGATTAAATTGCGGTCATGATGGCACGATTACAGAATCGGAGGCAGAAATGAAGTTAAATGCAACCAATCGACAGAAACTGATGAGTTGGGCACTGTGTATCCTATTTGTCGTCCTATGGACGGCTTGCGATAGCAGTAATCCAATGAGCCCAGACGACCCCGGCGGAAGGTGAATTCG
>DTYX01001003.1 GCA_012961655.1 Candidatus Poribacteria bacterium | reverse complement strand
TGTAAAAGGTGCTTCTTTTTCAATAATTCCTGTAAAATAAGGGCTCTCAATTACTTTGTTAAAAGAGTAAAGTTCTGATTCTTTAAATTCTTTTGTTGTTAAAGTAAAACCATTATCTTTTGGTGTAATTTTTATTTTTCTTTCTCCTAAATCCTGTCGAAGCGGCGTCTAAATTTGCCGGTGAATTTCTAACACTGGGAGTGGGAGCAAGACCATTAGCAATGGGAGGAAGCTATGCTGCTATTGCTGATGATGCTACTGCTGCCTATTGGAACCCAGCCGGCTTGGGTGGTCTTAATCATTCTGAAGCGTCGTTTATGCATTCCAGCTTGTTCGGCTTGGATAGTTTCGACTTTTTTAACTACGTTCAACCGCTAGGTAACAATGGTACGTTCGGTTTAAGCTGGCTGCGCGTTGGAGTTGATGATATATTTCACACCGTAGTGCAAGGTTCCTCGGGTGTCAGTACCAAAAACCGTCCTGAAATCAAAGAACGATTTAGCAATGTTGACAACGCTTTTTTTCTTTCCCACGGCAGAAATTTGACCTTTGACGTTCCCTTGGGAGGGGGAAACAAGCGACGGATGGAATTGTTAGTCGGCGCGAACCTGAAATTTATCTACACCACTTCATACAAACGAAACGCTCTGGGATTAGGCGGCGATTGCGGAATTTTGTGGGAGAGGCGACTTGGCGACCAAAACAATGCCAACCGATTCGCCGTTGGCATAACAGCGCAGGACTTTTTTAGGACGAAGTTATTCTGGAATACCCCTCCAGAATTGCCCAATCAGCCGTCAAACACTGATACAATTATGCCAAATCTCAAAATCGGCGTGTCGTATTTGCAATACATTGATGCGCTCAAAAGCCGCGTCCTGATTTCTGTGGATACGGATAGCCGATATTCGTTCGAAATGCATTACGGTCTTGAATATCTTTTTTTGGATTTATTGGCTCTGCGGATTGGTCTGCAAGAAAAAAAGGGGGTGGAAACTTTCCGGGATGTCACAGCCGGAGCGGGACTATGGCTCGCTTTCGCTAGAGGAGCGGCATTCGCCGTCGATTATGCTTTTGTCAGCAGTGACTTGGGAAATAGCAACCGAGTTTCGTTGATGACGAGATTTTAAGAAAAGGGGCAAAATGGCAAAGGGCCAAGGGCCAATTGCCATCTTACCATTTCTTCCTTAATACCGATACGCGAAGGAGAAAAGTACTTGGTGGGAAGTGTGTTTTTGGCGTAATGAATCGTCGGACCTCTCCCATAAACCGAGTAGATAAGCGGCGTTCAATTCCAATACTTCATCAATTAAAGTGCCGATTCCGAGCGTCAGAAAATCCCGTTCATTTGTTATACTCTCATCATCAAAAGCGATTGGATTTCTCATATAACCCGCCCGTACTTTGGAGTTAATCGCTGGTATGAAGTATTCGCTTCCGACTCGTACTTCCACAGTATCGCGGTAGAAGTTATCAAAATCTTCGTTGCTTACATCTTCCGCCGGCGGTTCGCTGTATTCTGTTTGAGTCCAGTCGGCATATCGCAAATCAGCGGCTATAATCAGGTTTTCCAGATGAAAGGCGATTCCGCCGCCAAACTCAAATGGGCGTTTGATGTCATAATCAAAATATCCAGAATCGTAATCGGTATCTTTTGTGCCATCGTCTAAGTGAATGAGAGTGTCTTGTGTCCAATCCTCGTTAATTTCCAGCAGCATCGGGAAAGTAATTGTTGCGCCTAAGCTCACATGTTTGCTCAATCTCACCAAACTTCCAGCTTTTCCACTGAAGCCCCAATAATGTCGGTCGATAGTATCGTAAAAACTCAGATTATCTAATTCTTTGTCCACATTAGCTGTGTCAATGGCAAGTGAATCCAATTCTTGTGATTGACCGCCTGACCAGAAGTCGAGGGAGATGCCTAAGGAGATCTTCCTTGAAATGTAACCTGCCCCGCCGAAACTCCAGGCATAAATACTTCCTTCGCTGCGCCGTCTTTCATCAACATCAAATCCATCTAATGGGTCAATACCTTTTAAAATCGACCGCCCATCAAAACTCTGCACTCGGTTAACGCCGAAAGCTAATTTAAGTCCATCACGATGAGAAGTTACAGGCCAGACAATACCAACAGAATTCGGTTTGGTTGCCGACTCACTTACCTCGTGTTCACTACTACCAGTAAATTGAGAGCTTGACTCAAGCAAGGTATGCGACAGTCCGCCAGAGAGTTCAAAATGTCTTATCTGAGCAAGACCGGCGGGGTTCCAATGTATCGCGGTAAAATCATCTGCAATACCGATAAATGCGCCGCCCATGCCCATAGTTCTGGCGCCGATTCCAAATGGATTATTTACTGTCGGTTCTTCCGATTGCGCAATGGCATCCAACGAACTCAATAACAACATGATGATTATTGTGTTAACTATGTTCGCTTTGCTCAGCAGTTTACCTTCGGTAAACCGCCCGCTTCTCATTTTTGTAATCATAGTGTATCACCATCCAACTGTTCATCGTTATTTAATTCTAACTTAACTGTTGCAAATTCCTTTCCAGTTTCCGTTGTATATCAGGAAAACGAGTTTTTGGGAAAAACTCAATCTCTATGTATTTATCAAACTGTGGCATTTTTGCTACTATTGTAGAAGTCTTGCTACTATTCTGTGCTGCCAACAGACATTTGAGAAAACTCAATAAAATTTTTCTGCCCCATGCAGCTGAGGTCGCATGAGGCATTTTTGTTAAGATTATACGAATCAAAAACCAGGTTTTGGAAGAAATTTTTCTACGTTTTACGTTCTCTCAATTCGACGCTCAATCATTCCAATAGCGGCAGCTTTACTTTCTCACCATCCCGTTCTGCCGACATCTCCGCCGCGAAGCAGGCTTCATGCGTATTTACCGCATCCTCCAGATTACAATGTGATTCTACATCGTTTAAAATACATTCCACCAAATGGTCGATTTCGCCTTGGAAGGGATGATGTGACACGGCGCCGCTATCTGGGACAATCGTAGGAATGGTTGTGAAGGTAGTCTGTCCGGGAAATTTCCAGGACGCCAGTTGGTTATTTCTGATGCAATCGAACAGCGGATTCCAACGCAACACAAAACCGACTACCGTTTTGACTTTCGCGGCGCGGACAGCGTCACGCATCGCCCGCAACTCATCTAAATCTGTCGCAATAGGTTTCTCGACCAAAATATGTTTGCCGGCTTCGGCGGCTTTGATTGTTTCAATCGAGTGCCGTTCTGATGGCGTGCAGATGGAGATGATATCGACCTTTTCATTCTGCAGCATTTCGTCATAATCATCATAGATATCGCAGGACAGTTCCATCTCCTTCATTTTGTCTAACGCGCCTTCTTGAGTTCGGCTGCCAATTGCCACGACCTCGGTGTGAGGATTATTGACGTATGCCTTAATGTGTTCAGTCGATACATTGCCCGCGCCTTGAATGGCAACGCCATAGATTTTCATAATGACGCCTCCTCTAGAATCTACTAATAAAAGAGATACGGTGTGTATCGCCAACTTCACCGTTGGGAGCAAAGGCATAGTCAAACTGGAAGTTGATATTTTCCAGCGGCGCTGTTCCCCAGGCTCGTAGACCAAGCCCTACAGTAAATCCTCGACTAATATCGTCGCCCTGGCTGAAGCTATATCCGACTCTCAGAGCCAATATTTCGTGAAACCAGTTTTCTACACCCAGGTGCACTACTGGATTGCCGTCTTTGGGAATGCTTACATCACCGACAATAGTGAGAAGCGGTTGCGGCTCAGATTGAATTATGTTCGCTACGCTCACCGACGCCTCTGGCTTACGGGACTCCAAAGGCGGTTCTTGTTCTGCGGAAGTATCCGCTTCACCTGATGTTTGAGCGCTTTTTGTGGGTTCTTCAGTCGCAGCGGCGGTCTCCGCAAAAATGAGATGAAAAGCGCCACCCACGCGGATATTTATGGGAAGTGGGTCTTCATTTCCCTCCGACTTCAAGACGCCGAAATTTTGAATGCTAGCGCCGACGCGCAGGCGTTCCACTCCCCAAAGTATACCAGCATCACCGGCGACGCCCGTCCAATCTTCGATGTCGAACTGTTGGCTGAGAAATTTGACTGTACCGCCCACGGATAAATTTTTTACCACCCTATGTCCATAAGATAATCCAACGGCAAAGGAACTGGCGTTGAATGTACGAATCGGGTCTTCGGTCGGTTCCGAGCGTTCGTCGATCTTCGCAAACGCTCCAAGGAAGCTGAGTCCAAAGGCGCCGTCGCCTAATCTTTGAACATAACCTATCGATTCGTTGTTGATACCCGCGAACCAGAAGTTCTGCATCGCGGTTAGTTCACGGTATTCAATTGACGTCAAGCCCGCTGGATTGTAAAAGACAGCGTTGGCATCATCGGCTAATCCTGCAAACGCCCCGCCCATGCTCGCGGGACGGCTCCCCGCTTCTATCTTTAAAAACGCCGCGCCCGAAGTGCCGGCGCCTTCGTGAATGTCCGGTTTATCAGCCCCAACTGTAGTCGGGATGAACGTTGCCAATAACACAAACAAACAACCGATTGTCATTATTTTCATAACTTTACATAATCTTTCTGAAACTATTCGCGCAATGTTAATTTTGTACATGCTTTTCTCCGTTATATTCAAATTTAGTGGCTCTACGTGGATTTGAGGGTGAAAGTGACCTTAATAAGTGTCATCTGCGTAATGCGTGAAACGTGATACAGGAAATCCCCTTTTGCTTACTCCACAGATCCGCGTTGGCCCAGTTTAGTAAATAGTGTGGTTTCACAGAGAGGAACAAGAACTCTGTGAAATAGCACTATAAATTTCCCAAAATTTCTTGAAGTTTCTCATAAGATTTCGGCAGTGGTTCGGCGAATAACCATTCCACATCCAGCCAGAAACCTTCCATCGCCGTAGAACGGAATATACGGTTACGTTCAAACGGCACAAGTTCGTAGCAATTTTCATGTAGGCGATAAAACTCCGCTCGCCGTTGTAAAGGGTCAATTAGCCAGTATTCCAAAACGCCGGCGTCTTGATATGGAATCCAAATCCGGCGGAGTTTCAGGCCAGTTAGTGGTACGTAATCCACGCTCTTCAAGTAATTCTATTGCCTCAGCGAGATAACCGAGAGAGACTTCCCCTTTCTGATACTTATGATATAGCTCTTCAAGCTTTTTCTCAAATCCTTCTCGAAGACCTAATAGTAGCATTC
>DTYX01001002.1 GCA_012961655.1 Candidatus Poribacteria bacterium | reverse complement strand
CAGTGACAAGATGGTTAACAGCCATCCGCTCTACCAACTGAGCTACGGGGGAACTTCTATCATAAAACATTTATAATGTTACAATATTTTCTAGAATTTGTCAAGAAAAATTTTTGAAAAAACGGTCTCCGAAAGTAAAAACACCACCTTGACAATATCAATTCCTTAGCCTGTTTTCCGCACTTTTTGAATAAGCTCAAGATTTAATAGCTTCGTACATCGCCAGAATGTTTTCTAGCGGCACATCAGGATTAATTGTATTGGCGGTAAAAATTACCAGCGACGCGTTATCTCGGCAAATTTCGATAGCACGTTTGACCTTTGAGAAAATCTCTTCAGGCGCGCATACGGGGAGTTCCGTGGTAACGGCCAAGGGACCAAAGATGATTAAAGGTTCGCCGTCGCGGGTGCGTCTTTGAACAATCTCCTCAAGCAACATCCCGCATTCAGGTTGAAAACCTTGAAATCCCTGAACGCCCGAATCAATCAGAAAGTCAAGCATCGGTCTAACATCTCCGTCGCAATGCCAGACAGGCCGGCAGCCTACCCCGAGGAGCGGTTCCAAACCATATCGAAGTTGTGGCGCATAGTAGCGTTCAAGGAAATCGGGTGAAATCATCGGGCCGCGCTGGGTGCAGATGTCCTCGCCCAGCAAAACCGCAGGAGGATATAATCCTTCGGATACGGCTTTGGCAACCAATCTGGATTGACATCTTCCCTGCGCGCCTCCGACTTCCATAAGTTTCTGGGCTCTATCAGGATACAATCCTATCACATAAAAGAAATTCTCATAACCGTAGGAACCATACCAACTAACTTTTGCTCCTGCGCTCCATTGCGCCGGCATCCAGACCATTTCACCGCAGCGCGCTTGTGTTTGCATTAGAGATTGCCGAAATTTTTCGTAAGCGGCGTCAAAATCAAACTGGGATTCGATGGTTTCAGGCGAGGGAAGTTCGTCAATCTGTGCTAGAACATCCTCGAGGGAAAGCCCCGGGTTAGCTTTGGCGTAACTTTGGTTGTCAATGCAACGAAAATCATCTCTGTTTCTGGGGACAAAAACGCTCACCAGTCCGTCCGTATCCAATATCTGATAAGCCGCAATCGACACCCCCGTTGGTTCAGACCAGTATTCTTCAGCGGTAGCGCCGGTTATTTTCATAATATGCTCAGGACAAGCGATCCAACCACCGAGAATGGGCGTTCTGTCAGGTTCTTTCAATGCAAAAGCCGCCTGCAATCGCTCCCGTTTTGACATACTTTGATTTGTTTTAGAGGCTATAGATTTCATTGTATTTATCCCTTTCAATTACCTTACATAATCCTGCGCAATGTAGCTTTTTAACCGTTTCGCAGTCTCAATCAACAGGTCTTCTGGCAAGTTATGTCCCTCTATAATTTCCAAAGAGATATAACCATCGTAATTTATGGTTTTCATCAGTTTTGCCAAGTGGAGTATATTCTCGTTTTCTGGTTCGAGTACCTCCTGATGAACGTGAAAATGTCTTATATGGCTCTTGAGTAAATCAAAAGTCTGCTCGTCCATTTCCGAGTGGTTCCATAAAATGCCGAAGTTCGAAGTTTTGACCCTCTTTATAACTTCAGCGCCTTCCACTGCAGTTTTGATAATGTCATGTCCGGTTTCAAGCATCGGACAGACACCAAGGTCTATAGCGTAATCTCCAACTTCGTCAAAGGCTGCCGCGATGTAATCTGCGGTTTCATCAGTTAATTTCGGTATACCGCCTCCGGCAAACATCCTGACAACTGTTGCTCCCAAGTCAGCCGCGAGCTTGAGATTTGCCTTGGCGGATTCGATGTTCTCTCTTCGCCTCGTGAGCTCAGGGGAACCGAACTGCACTGAGGTTGCGACGCAGGGGACTTCTATGCTCGCGTCATCAAAAAGTTGCTTTACATATTTCCTGGTTTCAGAGGATGATTCAGAGGATATTCCGTGCTTATGTCCGGCGTCAACTCTGATTTCGACACCGTCGTAATTAGCTTCTCTGGCAAATTGAACAATCTCCTCAATTTCCCATTCGGGACAAACAAAAGTCATAAAACTGAGTTTCATTTCTGACTCCTTATTGAATTGAACATTTTTATTTAGCGCACTTTATCGTACCCCAAATAGATGCTTCTGTCAACTTTTTTCATCCTATTGCCGACGAACTCTGCTTCGGTTTGCAAACGGCTTTAAAATGGTAGTTTCAGAAAATCATCTGTTTTGATGATAACGGTTCTTTCGTCAATAAAACTTTGATAAAAATTGCCACGCACCTCACCTTCCCTAACATATTTTGCTTGTGAGTGAAAGTCATCCTCGATAATTCCTGCGTATCCATTTCAACTATTGCAAAAGGTTAGATAATATGGTACACTTCATAGCGCGGCATAACGGAATGGTGCTGACGCGCTCTTGAAAGGCGTTCAATCAAATGAGAGGAGAATGACATGAAAAAGATAGACAGTGAAGAACCCTGGGTTGTCTATGAAGGTAGCAATGGTCCTGGCAAAGGCAAACACATTGTTTTAATTAGCGGCGATGAGGAGTACCGGTCTGAGGAATCCCTACCAATGCTGGGGAGGATTCTGGCGGTACATCACGGATTCAAATGCACTGTGCTTTTCGCCATTGACCCAGAAACGGGGACAATCGATCCGGTGAACCAGACGAATATTCCCGCGCTTCACAATCTCGAGACTGCGGATATGATGGTGCTCTTCACGCGTTTTCGTGAACTTCCCGATAAACAGATGAAATACATCGTCGATTACACTAACTCAGGCAAACCGATTATGGGGTTGAGGACTGCGACGCACGCTTTCAATTACACCAGGCATCAAAATAGCCCCTATGCCAAATATAGTTTCAAAAGTGAAGAGTTTGACGGCGGTTACGGCCGGCAGGTTTTGGGAGAGACATGGATTAGCCATCACGGCTACCACGGTAAAGAAAGCACTCGCGGGGTCATTAGCGAAGAGATGAAGGCGCACCCAATCCTGAAAGGGGTCAAAGATATTTGGGGGCCGACGGATGTTTATAGCATCGAAAAACTGACGGGTGACGCCAAGGTGCTAGTCTTCGGTCAAGTGCTTGTCGGGATGAAGCCGACGGATGAGCCAAATCCTGATAAGAACAACCCGATGATGCCGTTGGCTTGGATTAAAACCTACACTGGTGAGCAGGGAAAAGCGTCGCGTGTCTTCTGCACCACCATGGGAGCTTCAGTTGACCTAGAGAGTGAAGGTCTCCGTCGTCTGCTCGTCAATGGATGTTACTGGTGCATCGGAATGGAAGATCAGATTCCTGAAAAGAGTAAGGTTGATTATGTGGGGGAGTACAATCCGAACTTCTTTGGTTTCGGTGATTATAAGAAGAGTGTCCGCCCCTCAGACCTTAGACTCTGATTTGTAATAGCATCACTTGCAATATGGGAGAAGAATTTCCATGTTCTCTGTTGTTCCTATCAGCGAGGTAATTGTGCTGATTCTGGTCATTTGCGTGTGAGTGAAATAGCGAGCAATTTACGAAATTTTGATTTAATTTTTGGGTGGTGACTGACAGTGATGTAGTGTGAAATGCCGTCTTACATTATCCATCTACAAGCTCATTACCCAAAAATCATCTACATGCTGCAATATTTCCCTCACTTCAATAGCATCCATACATTCATGTCTCCTGCCACAAGTCCGTTCATAACAAGGGCTACATTCCAGTGGCTTGTAGATTACAACATGACCAGCGCCGTATGGCGCATGCCTTATTGGACTTGTCGGACCGAATAGAGCGATAGTTGGCGTGTTGACGGCAGCGGCAAGGTGCATTGGCCCACTATCGCAAGTGAGGTAAAAGCTCATCCGTTCTATCAGCGCTCCGAGTTGGCGCAAATCTGTTTGACCAATTAGATTGACAAATTCCCGTGAGACTAATTCTTTAAGTCTATCTCCCAGCGATTTTTCTGCTGGCGAACCTGTTAAAACAACACGCGCTTTGAATTTTCTTATGAGAACATCTATAACTTCGGCAAATCGTTCTAATTTCCAGCGTTTGCTTTCCCAGGTCGTGCCAGGATTGACTCCAACAAGAATATCAGAATTGGCAATTCCGCATTCGGCCAAAAACTGTTCAACTGTACTTCTGTCTTCAATTGTCTGCCAGAATTCCAGTTTCGGTTCGGGATTGTTAATCCCAATCAGTTTCAGTACGCGCAAGTATCGCTCAACTTCGTGGATGTCATCTCGGTCATTTACAGAATGGGTCAAAAAAATCCCACGCCCATTTATCCGAGTTCCAATCCGTTCTGGTATTCTCGCTAGATATGGAATCAATCCGCTACGCAAAGAATTTGGATGCAAAACGACAGCCAAATCAAATCGTAATTCCCGCAGGCGTTGCGACAGATACAATAGTTTTAGAATTCCCCTATCTTCCCTGCGCTTATCGTAAATCATTAATTTGTCTAGGTAAGGATTGTCAATCATCAATTTTTGTACTAACGGCCTGACCAGCATTGTTATGTGACTATTTTCATAGGCATATCTCAAAGCTCGCAATGTCGGCGTCAAAAGTATCATGTCGCCAATCCAACCGCCTGTTTGGGTGACCAAAATTCGTTCATATTCGTCCATGGGATTCTTTCCCTTTCTTAACGGAAGTGTAAGAGATGAAAATTATCTCATTTCAGAGCCGGACTTCCTTACCTGTTTCCGCGCTTTTGAGCAAGGCTTCCATCATCTGCTGCACAATCAGACCATGACGGAGCGGCGCCGTGCATTCCTTGCCATCAAGAATGCATTCAATGAAGTGGCCGGCGATGTTGTCCCATGCCTCTGGTCCTCTCGGAAGGTTTACGCTAATGTCCTGTGGCGCTCCATGCTCTGTACGGTAGAGCTTCAACGGGCTCATTTGCGCTCCTGCCTCTGTGCCAAATAGCTCGATTTGGAATTCACCTGGTTGGTGCGAAGCCCAGAAGCTTTCGACCTGAAGTCCGATACCGTTCTCAAAGCGGATGAAACCACCGGCGTAGTCGTCGGCGGCGTATTGCTCGTAAATCTCCTTTTTCGGTTTAGAAAAATCCCAGTAGCCAAGTCCACGCGGTCCGAACTTCGCGCCAGCGACGCCGAAGACACTTACAGGTTTCGGCATACCGAGAATCCACCAGACCGCATCGAGCGCATGGACGCCCATGTCGCGGAAAGCGCCGCCGCCTTTTTGAATGAAACCCAAATTCCAGGCGGGAATACCACTTCTCCGAATGCTTCTGGCTCTGGCGTAATATAGTTCACCGAAATATCCTTGTTGCGCTAGGTCGCCCAGATAACGGCATGTGGCGCTAAAACGGGTGGACAGAGACATCATGTTCACAACGCCGGCGTCCTCGGCTTCTTCGACGAGTTTCGCCGCCGCGCTTTCTGAATCGGCGAGCGGTTTTGTCACCATCACGTGTTTACCGTTTCGCACAGCTTCCAATGCAATAGGGACGTGCAATTGGTTGGGAGTGCCGACGAACACCGCATCAATATCGGGGTCTTTGCACATCTCCTTGTAATCGGTGTAAAATTTGACCTTCTCAGGCAACTCCTTGGCAAAATCCTTCATGCGCTCCTCAACGATATCACAGAGGGCGACGACTTGCCCGCGAGAATTCCTCGCAATAGCTCGACCATTGGGTCTGCCAATTCCCATACCGACAACAGCCGCTCGTACCTTTTTCTCAGCTTTTACTATTTTCTTAGTAGAAGACATAACGTTACTTTTACAAAACCTATCCAATAGATTTTGAAGGACACCTTTCTTCGCCCTGTTAAGTTTCATTTCCTGCATGGTTCAGCAAATTTTATCTCTGAATAATGCGCTGTTAAATAAGTTTCAATAGTTTTAGATAACATCTTTAAATCTTCTTCTGATAAGGTCAATGCTCAATCTTAATTTTCGTTTTTCCATCGTAAGTCTATACCCTCCCCAATTTTAGTGAATTTGAGTTCTTATGTCGTCAATACGAACTACAGCATAAGGAAGAATGTCCAATTTCACAGACCCGCCGAAGGTTTCCATCGGTTCGCTTGGATGTTCCCTGAATTCCTCAGGAGACAGCATGGCAGTTTCAGCATTCGTTTCGTCCAGATACCTGACTTGTATGTTCGCGTGGAGCGAAGTGACATCCCGAGAATCGGTGCTGAGGTTGTGGATAGTGACTTGCCGGCGCTGTGAGGTAAAGTTCGCTAAAATAACTCGCATTTTTCCATCCTTGCATATTGCCAGTCCATCCACGAGCAATGGGGCGCTTGAGTTTATCGGAACGACAAATCCGCCGGCAAACGCACCAACATCAGCAAATACATGATAAAGCGGAAAAACTGAGCCAGGCAGCGAAGGAAATCTCTCCGGCAAGAGAGAGCCTTGCTCGGTTTCCATCACTCCACGCCAGCCAGTGGTTTCGTAATAGGTTACACTGTGTATCCCGCTTTCGGAAAGATATTTCAGGCTTCCCAACGTCCACGCCGCGCCGAAGAGAGACATCTGTCGAACGTCCACCTGTGAGGGCATTTCACCAGAATTAGGTTCAGGCTCGGGGATGGTCGCATTTGGGTTAAAGCGAGGTTTAAGAGTGATTGGTGTCACCGCTAGTGGCAAATCACCGATGAATTGACGCGCGCTCTTGACCGTCTCAGCTTGCCCTTCGAGCGTCTCGACTAGCGAGGCGTTGTCAAAAGCGTGAACCTGCGGGTTAAGGGAGTAAAAGACTATATCCAACGCTTCGACGGGAGGACGGTCACGGTTCAACTCGGTAAAATAAGCATTCGTTCCTGCACCTATCTTTGCCTCAGAGTCGTAGTTCGCAAGATAGCGCCGCGCAAGCCTAATCCACTGCTCCGTAGTGGATTTCTCCGCTATATGAAAGATTAGCCAGGACGAAATCCGTGGCTTAACCCTCTGAAGTTCTTTGACAAAAGCTCTCAATTCATCCTCAGCGGCATCGGTCAGGAACAACGCCGCTTCGAGCGATACCCCCAGGGCATCTGCTTCGACAATCGCTCGACTAAGTATGTCTTTGTAGCTGAGCTCAGATAGGTTCCAATCCACCCGAAGGTGTGCGAGGTTCAGAGCTTTCAAACGCTCCCGCTCTTTGCGGCTCAAGAGAGCGGCATGACTGCCCATCCCCAGTCCAATATGAGGAATTGGAGATGATTGTGTATCGCCAATCGTAAGGGCAACATCGGGGGAACTCACTTTGTACGTCTCAACCGGAACTTCTCCCTTGAGGGTTAGTGTAACTGACTGGGTAATGGTCGTTCCCTCCTTAATCTCCACTGGAAAGGGAAGTTCGAGCGGCGTGCAGTAAGTTTTGAACGATGCGTCGGTCCAATTGCGCTGGTCTTCCATCTCAAAAACTTCGCCCTCAAACCGCACTTCAGCCGAACAGCCAGGAACTACTTCGTGGGAGATAGCTCGCATGTTCATGAATGGTTGATGCGGCGAGATGTAGTAAGGAAAAACACCATGCTCCACTGTGCCGTCTACCTTTTCTACGATGCACGGCTGACCGGCGCACTCTCGTATCGGATGCAGCACGCAAAAACCGATGCGGTTTCGCAGAAAGGTTGAACGGGCTACTCCATTCATGGTGAAAGTGACCGTCCCATTTTTGTCCCCAGTGATGGTACCATTCCAGAAAAAGTCAATCCTGTCCTCTCTGCAATCGACATCAAAAGTAAGATGGAAAGCATCCTCGGTATTTTCGATCTTTAGATTAGAAACTTTAGGAGGAATAGTACCCCAATTGCGGTCTCGAACCGCTGCGTAGATGCCTCGGAGGATTTCCTTATTGCCCATACGGATATAGCGCAGAAAACCTTCGCCCGGTTCGAAGATTATCAAAAGTGGGCCAGCGTGGAGTTCGATTGGCTCTTGTGTGGGGTCTTCGCTCCCATGGTAGAGCACATTCTTAGACAACATACGTGTTCTCCTTGAAATTGATTTTAGCCACCTGGACCTATCCGATCAGGTCTCATGGATGCAAAGAATTAATTGGGCGAAATATAGAGAAGTAGAAAAACCGTATCATTATAGCATAAGTCGCTAGGACTGTCAAGAGTTTGTCAGAGACTTATTCCTTATCTTCCAAGTACCAATACTCCCATGCACCCATGCCTTTTTGAATCAGACTATCGAATAAAAAAAATAAAAAACTCCTGAAAAAGACTTGACAAATCTCAAAATTTATATTAAAATATATAGGTTCTGGTTTTAAACTAAATTTGGGGCGAGTGGTGGAACGGTAGACACGATGGACTTAAGTAATTTGAGCCTCATATAGGAAACTATATGAGTGTACGCTTTCAAATTCGGGGGAACCTGTAAAATGGCAATCCCGAGCTAAACTTATGTGATAGACGCGAAAATTATCGTTGTCAAGACATAGGGAAGTGTAGAGACTTAATGGAAGCGCACCCAAAGAGTAATGTCGTGGGTGAAGAGAAAGTCCAGACCACAAATTCCGATGGTATCGGGAGCAGTGAAAACTGTAGATGGTATGAAAATCCATCGCCCATTATGGGTGTGAGGGTTCGATTCCCTCCTCGCCCATCCTTTCATTTCAAGGATAAGTTTGATTGACGCGGGGTGGAGCAGTCTGGAAGCTCGTCGGGCTCATAACCCGGAGGTCGTCGGTTCGAATCCGACCCCCGCAACCAATGAAGTTGTATTGAGTATTT
>DTYX01001001.1 GCA_012961655.1 Candidatus Poribacteria bacterium | reverse complement strand
TCTTGGATTGTCGTATCTTGATTGCTCATAAATCTCTTGACCTTATGATTTGTGATAATCTAGGTAATACCGTACAGGAAGCTATCTCCGCCGCGCGCTTAGCAAGAGTTCTTACGATAGTACGTTCTTTCTTCAACATTGTTAATACTGCCCTAATTTCGCAGTCCCTGCCGTTAGGCTTCCATTTCCTGTCGACGGTTGTATCAATATTAGAAATAGACATTTTGTTCTCCTACTTTTGGGCTGCATAAGATTGATAGTAGAGTTGCCATAGTTTTTCCTCCTACACTTCATAACCCAAGGCCGATACTACATTGAATATTAGTTCTTTCATCTTCGCATTCTCAGGTTTGAATAGCGGTTTACAGTTGGCGATTTTTTGTTCGCCCAAGAGCAATTTCACAGCAAAAGCTAAACAAGTCAATTCTCCACATTCCCTGCAATTAGTTTTGGGCAGCCAACCATAAAGTTCCAATGCCGTGATACGCACCCGCCGCTGATAATCCGGTTCGATGTCGTCTCTATTTTCGTAAATTTCATTGATAGTATCTTTTAGCCAATCCAGCGTCTGCCAAGCATCGGTGACGTTCATTGCTTTTGCCATAAAGATCTTTCTCGGATACAGGGTAATCAACCGAACTTCCTTCATAAATGTAATCGTATCGGTATCCTTGTTGTAAGTGGCATTCCGAATTTTGGCGTTGAGGTATGGCATAACTTCCGAGATATCCGTTGACATCTGGGCTATAAGCCTGATTTTATTCTCTTCGGATACACACGGCGCCATGAATGTCATCTCTATCTCTTCTAAGAACATTAAAAATCTCCTGTTCGCTTCGTTCCCCGATTGCATTCTGTGTACCGTAATCATCGCTTACCGCTATACATAAGCTCTCGCAAAAGTTTGCTGACGAATACAGGATGAAGGTTGCGCGTTCCCAGAGGTCTCCTACCCAGATGATAGTGTAATTCTCCTTGTTTGCCTTACACCAGTCTCCCACATCTTCAAAACGGTATTCCGCAGTTGCATCCGGGAAGGTGTATCCTGTGAGCTCGGGTTCGGGAAGACAAGTACCTTGCGGGGGCCCTCGGTCCATGTCATTGGTGAACCACTCAACCTCAAATTCATCTTTGACCGTAAACCGTCTCTTTTGCGGCGTCGGTTGCTTCTTGCCGACTCGCCGAATTCTGCGGGGGATGCATACAAAGGCTTGATTGATTTCATCCCTGAATCAGATCAGCATAGGAAACCCCAGTATTTCCTGAATTTCCTGGTGTTGTGAGGAGCTAACTCTAAGTGAGAAACTCGTGTCCCTACGGAAAGATACATTGAAAGGTTGTTAGTTATGGGAACTTGATGCGGACTATAGCATCCAGACAAAACAAGTGCGAGTATGATAAGGTATATCATGTTTCGAATCATTGGTAACCTATATAGAATAAAAACAGATAGTTAAGCAAGCACCGTCCCCGCATTAGCATCCCCGACGATTTTGGAATACAGAGCCATAAATCCGTTTTGGATTTTGGGTTTTGGTGGACGCCAGTTTGCTTTCCGACGTTTCAGTTCCTCGTCTGATAATCCCACACTGAGCTTGCGATTGGGGATGTCGATATGGATGATATCTCCATCCTGTATCAACGCAACTGGCCCACCTTCTGCGGCTTCGGGGCAGACGTGCCCGATGCACGGACCTCTGGTCGCTCCGGAATACCTGCCGTCTGTGACCATAGCGACTGAATCGCCAAGTTCCATGCCCACCAGCATCGCGGCGGGGATGGAGAGTTCGCGCATTCCCGGTCCGCCTTTTGGTCCTTCGTATCTGATGACGAGTACATCTCCTCGATTGACCTGTTTTGATTTAAGATGGTCGCGCACTTCCTCTTCTGATTCAAATACTTTGGCTGGACCCGAATGCACCAGCATTTTTTCGCTTATGCCGCTCTGTTTGACGATTGCCCCTTTCGGCGCGAGATTTCCGTATAGCACCGCTATCCCGCCTTCGGGAGCAAGCGGATTATCGAGAGAATGAATGACCTCCGGACGCAAGACTTTGGCTTCCGCTAAGTTTTCCTTCAAGGTGTGACCTGTTACGGTTAGAACATCGCAGTGAAGCAGACTTTGCAGTTCTTTCATAAGCGCCGGCACACCGCCAGTTTCGTGGAAATCCAACAGATTGAATTGGGACGCCGGTTTGAATTTGGCAAGCAAGGGAGTTTCGCGACTTAACGCATCGAAATCATTTAGAGTTAATTTAGTTCCAGCATCATGAGCAATTGCCAGCAAATGCAGCAGCGCGTTCGATGAACCGCCAAGCGCCAAGCACACTCGCAGGGCGTTTTCGATGGATTTTTGGGTGATGATTTGATTAGCCGTCAATCCCTCTTGGATTAACTGCACGATGCGTTCGCCCGTATATCTGGCGAGATGCACGCGCGCGGCATCGACTGCAAGCATCGTCGCACAGGAAGGCAAGGACAATCCCAACGCTTCTGCAACGCATGCCATTGTGTTTGCTGTGCCCATCATGCTACACGCCCCGACGCTGGCGCAGATTATCGATTCAATTCGATTCAGTTCCTGCTCGTCAATCTCTCCAGAATTATAACGTCCAATCGCTTCCTTGACATCACAAGCCACGTAAGTTCGGTCGATATCGCGGCGCGGCAGCATGGTTCCTCCCGTAAAAAATATGGTGGGCAAATCGCACCGCGCTGCCGCCATCAGCATCCCTGGGATGATCTTATCGCAGGAAGCAACCATGACGACTCCGTCGAAACTATGCGCCTGAAGCATCAACTCCACCGAAGCCGCGATAATATCCCGCATCGGCAAGATGTAGTGCATCCCCCGTCCTTGCGCCGCGCCATCACAAGCGGCGATAGTGTTGAATTCCATTGGGCGTCCGCCCGCCGCCCAGATTGCGTTTTTAATATGTTGCGCCATCTCTCTGAGGTGATAATGGCCGGGCACAATTTCATTCCAAGAATTGGCGACGGCGATGAGGGGTTTTTTAAAATCAGAGTCGATAGCGCCAACAGACCTATACAATGTTCGCGCATAAGCGCCGCCAACGCCTTCAACAACTTTCGAGCTTCGTTGTGATATCTCTTCATTCATGATGTTTATAGTCTTTCAGAGTTAAACACTTGATGTGAATAATATGTAATACGTAATAGGTTTTACGCATTACATCATTTCTTCTTCCTGTTTACGATTTGTTCATAGCCTGTCTAATTTTCTCCAACCGTTCCCTATATAATTTCTCTTCCGATTCCACAGGCAAGATTATTGTAGGCTATGGTAGGATTAGGATTGAGGCGAATAGTTGTCTTGTATGCTTCTATGGCTAAATCAAACTGTCCCTGCTTTGAATAGGACCGTCCAATTTTAGAGCCTATAACTTATCCGATGAATTGCCGGATAGATTGCCGCGTAAATTTTCAACCGTTCATCGTATTGCTGTTTGACTTCATCCCTAGGGAGATAAACCCTTTTCGGTTTGACGAGTTGTTCAACTGCCGCGTGAACGGAAGGATATTTGCCGATAGCTGTGCCGGCTAAAATTATTGCTCCCAGACAAACGCCCTCGGAGACATCCAGCGCGACGACTTTTTTGCCGAACATATCAGCTTTGAGTTGCAACCACTTTTCGGATTTAGCGCCGCCGCCTATGGCGCGGATTTCGTTGATGATTACCCCCGCATCAGCGAGCATTTCCAGATTCAATTTGATTTCGAAGCTGATACCTTCGAGGATACCCTTGATTATGTCGCCTTTTTCCGTGGATAACGTAAGTCCAAGGATTGCGCCTTTGGATTCGCCGTCGAGAGAGGGTGTGCCGGCGCCAGAAAAATGAGGTAGTAACATCACAGTCGAGACATTGTCCGACGCTTGTTCCATCAGAATGTCGTAGACATCCCGACCCCGCGCTTCGGCTTCAGCCAATTCTGTCTGCGCGAAGTTATCGCGATACCATCTGAGGATGACACCACCACTAGCGACAAAACCCAAGGTAACGTATAGTCCTTCGACTACGTGGCAGTAGCAACAGAAATTGCCGTCTATCATCTTTTCGTTGATAACCGGTTCGCTGAAAGCAGGGGCGATGCATTCGACGGTTCCCGTCGCGTCCATCACCTCGCCGCTGCGGATGATGCCCGCGCCCAATGCGCCACAGGGTTGGTCATGTCCGCCCGTAACGCCGACTACGCCTGTTTCAAGTCCCAATTCATCGGCGACAGATGACGGCACTTCACCGATGACTGTTCCAGAGGGTTTTGCCTTGGGAAATAGATTCATATCGACATCCGCTAAATGGAACATCTTCTCCGACCAACATTTATTGATGATGTCGAAAAACATCGTGCGCGATGCGAGGGAATAATCGACTGTCGGCTCCAAACCCATTTTGTAGACGATAAAATCCTCGAACCCCAAGAATTTCCACGTATTGTTATATACCTCCGGTTTATTGCGTTTCAGCCAGATGAGCTTTGCTACCGTTGTGATAGGACTTAGCGGCATACCTGTAATCTGCATAATCTCCAATTTGCTCATCTTTTCGCCGAGCTCTTTTTCAATCCCAATAGTACGGTAATCGAACGTGGTAATGGCGTTGTCTAGAATCTCGCCGGATTTAGAGATAGGCGTGACAGCTTCTCCCTGCGATGACACTGCGAACGCTTCAATTGGATCATTTTTCGTCTGCGACGCTACCTTTTTCACGGCGTTAGCGACAATATCCCATACAACTTTTGAATCTAATTCAGACCAACCTTTTTGGAGATGAATTAATGGATATTCTCCATAAGCCTGTGCAATAATTTCGCCTTCTTCGTTGAAGGCAATTGCTTTGCATCCTGTCGTCCCAACATCTATGCCCAATAAGCTCATTTATCCCTCCTTGATGATTGCTATGGGCTAATAGTTTTTTAAAATCGCCGGATGGCAAAATCAAGAATATTTAGTCCATCAATCATATTGTAATGAGCGACATTTCTTGCGTAGTTGGTTGACATAATCGACGCTATCTATTTCATCTTGCCAAATTCCCTTAGAGGCTAAAATTGGGCAAATTTCTTCATCTGTTTCGTTAGTATTACTTATAATAATTCTCCCCAGTTTATCAACTTTAACCTCTACAATATCGCCTTCTTTAATTGATGTCTCGTCCTGTAAATCTTTCGGAATAGCAATTATAAAATTTTTTCTAACTTTGATTTGACTCATATTTTAAACACATCTCCCTTCCCACACTGTTTACGTGCTGTTTTTATCATTTCCTAAACGTTCCTGACAGTGCTAGGAATACCTTGCCGCTGATTTTAAGAGCTCTCCAATCAGCGAGGTCTATAAATCGGCGGCTATAACCTACATCCGAAAACCGGAAAGATGAAATGTAACAACCTGACCTTTAACAGAATAAGAACCCGAAATCTCCAAAAGTCCAGCGGACACAGAACCTTTGCCTTCGATAGTAACCTGTACTTTGCCTGAGCTAGTTTTGACGGTCGTGTCCTGTTTATCAATGCGAAATGAGTGCGTACTAGTGATTTGGGCTTTAAGAGTTCCGAAGTTTTGGGTTTTGATGGACAAATTACCTGATGTATCCTCGATTATCGTGATAGTATCCGTAATTTGTGAACTTTTGCCATTGACTTCCTCTGTGCCTGTCACATTGTACATACCAGTGAAATCCACTTCTTCTTCTTGACTATCAAATTCTTCCAAGCAACCAGCGGTAAATCCTAATGAAAGAAAGATAACACAAATCCCAAAAACAGATAGCAAATTTCTCATTTAACCTCTCTCAAATAAATTCAGTATTTTGAATTATTATAGCATACTCTGTATTTCTAAGCAACCACTTATTTTGAATTTTCAGAAATTTCCCATGCCTGCTTAGGAATTTAATCACCTTTCCCTCCCTGAGTTTTGCAATATCGTGGGTGTTCACGAGAAATATAAAAAGTCAGAACAGCGGAATGTGCGTTTTAAGGGCGGCATCATCCATAGTCATTAAGTTCCCGAGGGAAATATGTCCATCATCACTTAAACACTACCAGCAGCTTTTTCTTTGCCACTGTATTGCTCCCATCTTTCGCGATAATCACGACGATATACCTACCATTTCGGACCCTCTTATCGTCTTTATCGACACCGTCCCACTGTTCCGCGTTTCTGCCGGGATAACGCGGTGCAGAGGTGAGAGGTGTGGCTATCATCCTACCTAAAATGTCGTAGATTTTGACGGTCACTTCAGCTTGTTCGGCGGAACCGACTACGAGATTGTATTCGATGGTCAAGCGATTGGTTTCGGGAGCATAGAAGACCGAAGGCGTCAGTTTGATATCTGAAATATCCAGCTTCTTCTGTTTTGACGGCTTCGTTTTCGATTCCATAATGGTGTAGGGCGCTAAATGATTGACTGACGCGGCAACCGTCTTTTTCATGGTATCTACTTTCCCACCGGCGCGAATCCATTTCTCCTGGAATGAGTCCCAGAAATATAGGCTCAACTTCGTTTCGTCCACTGTTGTATCTCTGCCGGAATTTGCTCTATTTATCGCGTCTTCATAGGATATGCTTAACTGCGCCGGTTTTTTGAATATCAAGCCTCTGGGTCGAAAATTGAAATGGTCAACAAAGAACGTTTCGGACGATGAATCAGGCATATCAGTTATCAGCGGATGTATAATTGCTATGCTTATCTCCGTTTCGCCGGTTAGAGCATTGGGCGGGATACTCAGAGAAGTGTTCGCCGGGCTATCGAGGCGTCCGCCTTGTTTGCCAATCTTTTTCGATAGCGGCGTTACTTCTATCGCGGCTTCTGCGCTGATTCGACCGGCGGTTGCGAGCAGACGTCCCTCGCCGACGAAAGTCGCTTGATATAAAACTAACGATGAATTATCGGCATCGGTCTCTATTTTCCCTATATCTCCCGTTAGAGTCCAATGAACCGGCGGTGAAAATTCGTTTTTATGTTCATCTTGTCCAATTGCCCGGAAGATATATTTGCCGCCGGAAATCAACTGGAACGATGTCGTAGAAACTCCGGATGGATTATGGTTTTCATCCTTCCATCCTTCCATCCTTCCATTCTTCCATTCCTCTTCTGAAACTAACTTCGCGACCAACAGAATCCTTAGACTCGATAATTCCCCGTGAATAACGGAAACTTCCGCCTGCGCTGAGATGGATTGGAATTTGGCGATGATTGAGATATCTCCTACGGCGGCGGCTGAAAATATCTGTGATGCTGGATTATCCGCGATGGGCTGCAGACTCCCGACTTCAGCATCGCCGTCGATATGCCAATCGAGGTTCAACCCATCTATCTCGTTGTCATAGTCATCGATGCCGATGACGTGAAATTCTCTATTCTCTCCGGATGCGATTACGGCACTGGGTGGTTCGATGCGTAAACTAATGGGTTCATTGGGTTGGACGACGATGTTCGCGGTCGCGCGGATAGGATTTGCAGTATCGCTGGTTCCGGCTACGACAACGGACAATTCTACGGCGCCCGCTTCTTTCGCGGTGTAGGTGACGGCATCGGGTTGCCGTTTTGATAGCGACCCCAACGGCTTTGAGAGTTGCCATTGGGAAGTTACCTCCGTCGGATTGCCGAAGGCATCGGCGGCGGTTAAATGAAATTGTTGCGTATCTCCCGCTCTCAAGGTAACCGACTTGGGCTGAAGTTGCACCTGCGCGAGCGGCGCGGGCTTCAAGGTCAGCGAAACTTCCGCCGTCAAAATTTTGCTATCGACAGTTGTCGCGGCTGAAATTACTACCCGGCGTTCTGATTCTGATGGCAATTTTTCGGGCGCGCGGTATCGGAACTCGGAATTCGGATTTCGGAATTCGGATTTCGGAATTATCTGTCCGATATCCGGCG
>DTYX01001000.1 GCA_012961655.1 Candidatus Poribacteria bacterium | reverse complement strand
TATTGCGTCGTCCGTAGCGTCGTCCGTAGCGTCGCTCCTCAGTGGCGACAGGCGACACAGATACAGCGACACTGAGTTTTCGGGTCAGTCCAGTAAAATTAGATTCAGGAACTCTCTTCCACAGCGGTTTCGTACAGTACGATGATATTCTCAACCGGGATATCGGGCAAAAACACTTGACTGGGCGCGCAGATGAAGCCGTTGCCGAATACTTCAATTCGGCTCTTGACTTCCGCGACGACATCAGCAGAAGTACCATTGGGCAGAGTCTGTTGAGTGTCGATGGAGCCGTGAAAAACCAGGTCTCTGCCGAATTCGCGCGCCAGAAACTCCGGTTCCATTCCCGCGGCGCGGACTTGTATCGGGTCAAGCGCATCCAAACCGATGTCGATTAAATCGGGGATGATATCGACGATACTTCCACAGCAATGAAGCATCACCATTAACCCGTAACTTTTCGCCAGGTCGAACAGTCTTGCTAAATGCGGTTTGACGAATCTTCGCCACATTTGAAGGCTCATTATCAATCCCTTCTGCGTGCCGTAGTCATCACCCATGAAGAATATATCCATTTTGCCTCGTGCGGATTCAAATTGCCGTCTGGATACTTCGTAAAAAAAGTCCACAATTTTCGTATGCAGACATTCGACGACTTTGGGATACCACGCCATAGCGATTAGCAACTTCTCCATGCTCATCATCGAACAGGCGGTACAGAAGAACGGACTCCATGCGCCGCCGACAACAGCGTATTCGGCATATTTCTCGCATTCCTCAGCCACCGATGAATAATCGTACCAATCTGGACTTGGGAAAGGATAATCCTCAATCTCTTCGACCGTCGTAGCATCCTTCAGCGGGACATTGCTGACCGCCGCCGAATACGTCCCGCGCGACCGCACACCGAACAGACTCACCGGTTGCCCACTTTCGTCTTTCAATTCAGGTCCGGCGTATCGCGGTCGAACAACCCGAAAATCCACCCCGAGTTGGCATAGAAGCGATTCATAATCTTGTAGACCAAAATGTTCCATAAGTGATTTATTAACTTCCGCATGCGCCCAGTAATCGACAGGAACTCGGTCTGATTTTTGATGAGCCATCGCTGCAAGCGAGCGTTCTTTTGATGTCATCTATTTACACCTCATTTTGAAAATAGAATAGCTTTCAGCGTAAGTTGTCGTCGCTGAGTCGTGAAACGTGATGCGTGATACGTAACTCCCATTCTTCCATCTTACGGCTACTTTAGACTTTCCTTATGCTGTTTTCCAGTTCAAAGCCAGCCGTTCTCGTATCCCGTTTCGTACATCGCCACGATATTTTCCGGCGGGCTAACCGCCTGGATGTTATGGCACGGGGCAAGAATATAGCCGCCGCCTTCTCCCAGGATGCGAATATTGTCAAGTGCTTCTTGGCGAACTTCTTCCACCGAGCCGAAAGCCAGGGTATATTGATTGTCCATCGCGCCGTGGAAGACCAACTTATCGCTGAAATCTCGTTTGAGCCCCTCACGCTCCATTCCCTTGCATCGCCATTGGATGGGGTTTAAAACGTCGATGCCGATTTCAATCATGTCAGGAATAATTTCTCGGACAGCGCCATCGCTATGATGAAAAACGAAAGCGCCGGCTTCGTGAACCAGGTCCATCATGCGTTTCATCCGAGGCAGGATGAATTCGCGTATGTGCTCTAACGAGAACAACAAACCCTCCTGTGACCCCAAATCTTCAGCCACATAACTAATCATCACCTTGCCAGGAATTTGCTCATAAATCCGCCGGGTGTTTTCGTAAGCGAGGTCGAAGAGTTTATCGAGGCAGAAATGCACAATTTCGGAGTGAAGAATCAAATCCATAAAGGCTTGTTCTTGACCGCGAAGATTTTTGTATATCAAGAACGGCTCTGAACCGCCACCACGGATGGGATAATCTTCATTGCCAGCAATCTGATTCGGAATTTCGGAATAATCGTACCAATCGGGGTCGGGCCATCTGTCATAGTTACGCTTGATTTCGTCCAACGTCTCATACTCCGCCAGCGGATGATAGACGCACTCTGAATATACGCCGGTCCCATAATCGACATTTTGGTAACGACAACCGTATATGTCCTCTCCGGGTGGCGGAGCCGGTCCGATATACTTCGGTCCTACGGATACAACCTTATCAATATGTAAGCGCTCGAACATCTCCTGGGTGTTTTCACATCCCAAATGTTGCATCAACTTATTCGTAGCTTCGCCGGTAGCCCAGTAGTCCATCGGGATACGGTCTGGCTTTTCATGCTGGAGCACAGCGAGCCAACGTTCCTTAGGTGTCATAGTCTCTTCTGGCATACTTTCTCTCTCCTTTCCAAATTACTAAATAAGTTTATCAATTAGAAATTGTTTTGTCAATGTTTTTGCTAGATACAAAAGTGTTGACTTTCCAGCCGAAATTAGTTATCATGTCTGAAAACTTACCGAGATGGCAACTTTTTTCTTCGGGCAATTACATCAAAATACCATCAATACTATATAAATAAGTCGTGATTGGTTCTAAGTTCGGCAAGTCATTGCCGTTTTCCGACGCGCAATTAATTGCTTCCTGTCAAATTCTGGCATTTGACAGGATACCCGAATTCTGGTGGATTCAGTACATCTTTGGAGGAAAACTCCTTTGACAAAAGATAAGAGAGATTTAACAGAAGGCAGTATTGTCAGAAACTTATGGTATCTGGCGCTGCCAATGATAGTTGGCAATCTGTTACAAGATGCCCTTAACATCGTAGATATGATATTCGTGGGTAGGATTGGCGCCGATGCCATTGCCGCGGTTGGGATGGGTGGTATCCTGCTATATATGACTTTCGTTCTTTCGATTGGCATCTCTACAGGTACGGTTGCCATGGTGGCAAGATTCATTGGAGCGCAAAAACATGATGCAGCGGAACATGTGGCCATGCAATCCCTGATTCTGGGAATATTCTGTTCTGTTGGACTGGCAGTGG
>DTYX01000999.1 GCA_012961655.1 Candidatus Poribacteria bacterium | reverse complement strand
TTCTTTTTTAACTGCTCTAAGTGCAATTGGAATGGAATGATTTTTGTCTTTAATGAAATAAATTTTTATGTTATTATATCAATATCAGTAGTCCGCAAAACTCAACTTATACCATTTTTATGTTCATTGGGAGGTTAAGTTAAAATGTTAAAATTCAACGTGATTGTATGGGCTCTGGTTTTCTTTACCTTTAGTGGATTAGCGACTGGGAAGGTGCTTTTTATCGATGACTTTGAAAAAGATGAGATTGGGAAAGAACCATCGAATTGGGAGCATCTGAATTTTGCGAGTGGTAACTCCACCATCACTATTGAAAAGGACCCGCAGAATCCTCAAAATAAGGTGGCAAAAACCGAAGGGATTGGACTCTATATCCCTAAGGTTGCTGAAAGAGAGAACTGGAGCGATTACATCTGGGATTTCGATTGGATGTGGGAAAACGACAGCTACGTTGGGACCATCTATAGAGTTGAAGATGCGGAAGCTCACTTTCATGGAAGTCGTCGTCAGGGGGCTACGGATATGAAAATTTATACCCGCAAAGCTGGTACCTGGGCTGAAATAGCCAGCGGTCAATATCCCAACGAGAATAACGTTTGGTATAGCCATCGGCTGATTATGAAAGGGAAGAGACATGAGATTTACATGAAAGAGCGGGATGATGAAACCCCGTTTGAGCAATTAAAGCCCGTCGTGGAAGTCGAGAATGATATGTTCAAAAAAGGTCCTGTTGGCATGATGGGTATTACCGCAGGTGTCAGCTACTTTGACAATATGGTAGTAGTGGAGACAATCGAAGACTTCAAAAGGTTACAAGCAGTAGACCATCACAGAAAACTGACAGCCATCTGGGGTCGGATAAAAAATCGGTAATTTCTAATCAAAACTTAACGCGTTATAAGTGAAAACAGAAAGGAGTGTTGTTTTGAATTCATTGATTTTAGCTCTGCTGATGATGGTAGGGTATCTTGTCGCCTACCATACTTATGGCAAGTTTTTGGCGCGTAAGATTTTCAAAATTGACCCTGAAGCTGTTTGTCCAAGCACTGAACTTCAGGACGAGCATGACTTTGTTCCCACCAAGAGGGAAATCCTTTTTGGGCATCACTTTACTTCAATTGCAGGCTTAGGTCCCATCGTTGGACCGGCGATTGCTATCATCTGGGGTTGGGTTCCGGCTGTAATCTGGGTATTTTTCGGCTCTATCTTTTTCGGCGCTGTCCATGATTTCGGCGCCCTGGTGATTTCTCTGAGAGCCAAAGGCAGGTCTATAGGCGATATCGCATCCGATATAGTTAATAAAAGAGTTCGGACTCTGTTTTTGCTCATTATCTTCTTCGAACTCTGGATAGTTATCGCTGTTTTCGCCTTGATTATGGCAATTCTCTTCACCATGTATCCTATTGCCGTAATCCCTGTATGGTTCGAAATTCCTATAGCGCTCGTTCTTAGCTATCTAGTTTACAAAAGGGGAAAAGATGCCATTTTGCCCAGCATCATTGCTGTCATTATTATGTATGTGACTGTAGTTATCGGCGGTTATTTTCCGATCGATTTTCAAGCTATCTTTGGCATGAGCGCGACATCAGCTCTGATTAGCTGGATAGTCATTGTTCTCGTCTTTGACGCCTGGTTGGCTTCGAGTCTACCGGTACAGACCTTGTTGCAGCCGCGTGACTTCATTAACTCCCATCAGCTTTTGATTGCCATGGCGCTGCTGATTCTTGGTGTTATCGTAGCTCATCCGCCTATTGTCGCACCAGCTGTTAACTTTGCGGCTAAGGGCGCCCCGCCCGTGTGGCCTTTTATCTTTGTGGTGATTGCCTGCGGCGCCATCTCCGGATTTCACAGTCTGGTCAGTTCAGGCACTTCATCCAAGCAGTGTGATACTGAATCCAGTTCCCTTTTCATCGGTTATGGCAGCATGCTGATGGAAGGAACGTTGGCGGCGCTGGTAATTGTTGCGGTAGCCGCAGGGATTGGTATGGGGCTAACCGGCAAAGGAGGAGAGCTTTTTACTGGCACAGCCGCCTTTAACCATCACTACGCCGATTGGAATGCCGCCGCGGGTTTGGGTTCCAAGCTGGAGGCGTTTATTACCGGTTCAGCCAACATGATTCAGAGCTACGGTATTCCCGTCAAAATCGCCCTGGCTGTAATGGCTGTTTTTATTGTTTCCTTTGCGGCTACCACGGTTGATACGGCAACCCGCATTCAGCGTTATGTGGTGGTGGAGTTGAGCAATGCCTATAATTTCAAGTCGTTGTCGAGACGGCAGATAGCAACTGCTTTCGCGGTTATCACAGCCGGAATACTGGCATTTTATGACGGCAGCGGCAAGGGGGCGATGAAGCTATGGCCGCTGTTTGGCACTGTGAATCAACTCCTGGCGGGTCTGGCTCTGCTTGTGATTACCATCTACCTAGCGCGCCGTAAAATCAACATCCTATACACAGCGCTTCCCATGTTCTTTATGATTATCATGACCGGTTGGGCTATGGTTATCAACATCCAGAAATTCTACAACACTTCAAACTGGTTTCTTTTAGTCATCGGCATCGCGGTATTTATTCTGAATGTTTGGATGATTATTGAAAGCGTCGTGGTGTTGAAAAGTGTTTACGGCACGGAGAAAGTAATTCCTGAGAAAGTGATATAATACTATAAGAATAAAGGGGATTGTTCAGATTCTCCGAGTTTACTTCTGAAAATAGCCTCGATTCTCGGGATTTATCCCATAAATAGCGTAAGGAAGTGGAAATGGCCCAGGACCAATCTCCGAAATACATCAGCCTCTCATGGCGATGCTTTGTCATCGCGCTTATTCTTTTGCCTTTTAACTATCGCTGGCAGATCGAATGCGAAGCGTTGCGATACACTTTTCCCACCCTGATGGCGCCGTTTTATAATGTCATTTTTGACCTGCTCATCTTGGTTTTGCTCAACCTGCCGCTGAAGAGATTCGCGCCCAAGTACGCCTTGACAGGCAGTGAATTTCTCGGATTGTATGTGCTGATGTCGATGTCGGTGCTGTTCATGTCCTACGATATGTTCTTGCCCCTCGTCTCCATCATCGCCCACGCCTTCTGGTTCGCCTCTCCTGAGAATGAATGGATGCCGCTATTTGGACGCTTTCTGCCTAATTGGTTGACGATAAGTGACAAGGAAACGTTGCGGCATTTTTATCAAGGCGAATCCACGCTCTACACCGTTCGACATATCCAACAATGGCTGAAACCGGCGCTCTGGTGGTGTGCATTTACTTTTGTCCTGGTGTTCGTGATGCACTGCATGAACGTCATCTTTCGCAAGCAGTGGGTCCAACTCGAGCGTCTCGCTTATCCAATTGTGCAGTTGCCGTATCAGATTACGAATAACACCAGCAAATTTTTCCGTAGCAAGCCGATGTGGATTGGATTTGGCATCGCCGCGGCGATTAGCCTGCTGAACGGTTTCCATATCTTGTATCCCATCGTCCCGCAGATTCCAAACAAAGGCATTAATCTCCGCCCTTTCTTCACGGAGAAACCTTTTAGCGCACTCACACGCGATAGCTTTTCAATTATCGTCTATCCCTTCGCTGTTGGATTGGGATTCATCATGCCGTTAGACCTCTTGCTCTCCTGCGTTATCTTTTTCTTTTTCTACAAAGCGCAGTACGTTTTCGGCAGTATCGCAGGTTTAGATAACGTCCCCGCATTTCCTTATCGATACGAACAGAACATCGGCGCGTACGCGGGCGTATCTGTGCTCGCCTTGTGGCATACCCGGCGGCATATCATCGCTGTCCTCAGAAGCGTTTTTACAAAAGCAAAGTTAAATGATGCTGATGAGCCGATGCGCTATAGGACAGCCGTTATTGGCGTCGTTGTCGGAGCGATTTTTCTGGTGGGATTTTCGATGAAGGGAGGCATGAGTTTGTGGGTGGCTGTGTTGTTTTTTGCCGCCCATTTTGCCATCGCAATTACCCTGACGCGCATCCGCGCCGAATTGGGCTTCCCCATCCATTCGACCACTTTCATCGGCCCGCATCACAGCCTGACGAGCGCAATCGGCACAAGGCGTCTCGGCGGGCGAAATCTGACCTGGTTTGCGCTCTATTTCTGGTTCAACCGCGACAATCGCAGTCATCCGATGCCGCATCAATTAGAGGCGTTTAAACTGGCGGAACGCGGCAATATAAACAGCAAGCATCTCTCATGGGTGATGCTAGCGACGGTTACCATTAGTATGCCTGTGTGCTTATGGATGTTGCTGGATACGTTCTTCAAATTAGGCGTCGATTCCGGGCGCGTCGGCGGGCAGATAAACAGCTTCGGCGGACGTGGTTACAGATTCCTACAACTTTGGCTCACCAACCCCACTGAGCCCGATATCCCTGCTATCACGGCGATGACCGTGGGTCTCTTCTTTACTATATTCTTCACTATCTACATAGTTTTCAATATTTCATTTTCTTACTTCAATATAATTATTTAAACCTACTTTTTCTATCACCTTTTTACTTAATGAAACTGCTTCATTATCATAATCTATAACAACTGATTTTATTCAATAATTTTTAGCTAAAACTATTGCACTTAATGACAAAGGTCATCATCAAACAAACAAAGCTTTTTTAATTTTATTTAAGCAAATAGAAATACTTCTAAATTCTAATTTGATTAAATCTTCATAATTTTCATAATAATTAAATTTTTCTAATTCTTTCTTTGGATCTTTACTATGTATTATTTTGTTTGCATAATATTTTTCTAATTCATATTCTCAGTATGCACAACACTTATTTATAAATTTTACTTTTTCTAAAACCTCTTTATCAGATGGAATATCTAAATCATTATCAATACAATATTTCACCAATTCTGTAAAAATCCTATTTGTTTTTTCTTTTGGCTTAAAGTCATCCATTATCTTAAACTCTTTGTAAAAATATTCAATAGCATCAACTATTTCCATTTCACTAACACAATCTACTTTATTCATTTTATATTTTTTTTATTAAGTTAAATGTTTTTACTGATACTTAATATCAATAATTGACTAAACTGCATTATATAAAAATAAAACATTAGTCAAATATTTTTGATACTT
>DTYX01000998.1 GCA_012961655.1 Candidatus Poribacteria bacterium | reverse complement strand
TGGTTTGAAGCCGAGAACCCTTATGCCTTCCAGGAAATGACAGAAATCCTGCTGGAAACCATCCGCAAGGGATACTGGGACGCTGATGAGGAGATGAGACGAGAGATTGCGGAACTGTACGCGCGTTCCGTTGCCCGCCATGGAGAGAGCGGCGGATTGAGAGGCGGTGGGAATGTGAAGCTGGAAAGGTTTGTTGAGGAACTGCTTAAGGCTCCCGGAACGAGAGAATTGACAGCCCTGCTTGCGCAGTACCAACTGAAGGTGAAAGAGTCTTCCACCCCAGGGAAGGGAACTGGACTTGACCAACCTGCCGAAGAACAGAAACCGAAGGAGACAGAGCAGGTGCGAGGAAAGGAGATGGAGAAGGTTGAAGAGCGACCACAACAAACTCTTTCATCCACTTCATGGAAACTGCTCGGTGTTGCAATTGCGGCGCTTTTTTTGGTCGTCCTTGGATACCGATTGCGCCGGTTTCCCAAAGGCAAATCCCGCGCCACAAGGAGATTACCCGAGTAGGCTCATGAGGAAATGGGTAAATCGGAATGCGGAATTGGATGCAGAATCATTCACGTTTTACGCATCACGCAATACGCAATACGCAATACGTTTCACGCATCGCGTTTCACATTTCACACATTTTAGTCAATTTAGTATAACAGAGGAGATGAAAACACATCATGGAAATTCTTATTCAAGCACTTTATACGGTTTCGACCACCCTGTTGATTCCAGTCATGGTGGGGCTGCTTGGACTAATGGCGTGGGTCCTTGTGGAGGTGGGGGGATTTATCCAGGAGTTCGTATCACGGCGTCGAAGTTCTAAGCGCTGGCAATTTTTTATAGAAGAGTTGCAAGCGAAGCCGAACCCCCCAGAGCGTGCCGTCGTGACGCGTTTCTTTGAGGCTACCCATTATCCCGGTTTTCTTTCAATCTTTGCAGTTGGTGGGAGGAATTTGACGAGCAGTTCCATTCATCTCGGCAGACTCGTTGCAAGCCTCGAGATTGATGCGAACAGCCGACTCTCCCGTATGAGCTTTGGAGTGCGGGTCGGTCCTATTCTGGGACTGATGGGCACCCTGATACCTCTGGGGCCAGCCCTCATCGGCTTGGCTTCTGGCAACATTCAGGAGTTAGCAAGAAATCTTGTGGTGGCTTTCAGCACGACTGTTCTGGGTTTGTTTGTCGGCGGCGTGTGTTATGCTATATCCTTAGCTCGGCGCAGATGGTACGCCCAGGACCTCGCAGACATCGAATATCTTTACCAATGTCTCTTCGTCACGGAAAGGAGGAATCATAATGCGCAAGAATCGGATGATACTTAGTCGCCCTTCAGCCCACCGCCGTCTTTTAGAGGCGCCCGATGACGAACCCCTCAGTGGCGTGGCGAACCTGTTTGACGCAATGATGGTGTTTGCGGTCGGCCTTTTGGTAGCGCTCGTGACCGCCTATAGTCTCCCCGAACTGTTGTCTGAGCAAAACGAGTTCACCCTGGTGAAGAATCCAGGCCAGCCAAATATGGAGATTATCAAGAAAAAAGGGATAAAACTTGAGAAGTACAGGATGACACTTAAAACCCTTGGAGGGGAAGGGGTAAAATTAGGCACCGCCTATCGCTTGAAGAGCGGCGAGGTTGTCTATGTTCCTGAAATCAGTTCAGAGGAATCGGAAGAAACCAGAAAGGAGTAGGTGACAATAGGTGTTGACGAAACACCCTCAAAATCCATCGTTAGCACTTTTGTTTGTTTTATTTCTGGTTCATTCAATTTCGTCGATTTGGAGAGATTTTCGGACGCCCGTGAAGAGCGAGAAGGGCTTTTTGAAGCCGCAGAAGGAAGCACCGTGATTCTGGACGAGATTGGTGAAATGCCCCTTGATGTGCAGGTTCACTTACTGAGGGTATTGGACCAACGCCAAGTCCAGCGAATTGGCGAACGGCGTGAGGACATCCCGCTTTTAGCCGAGCATTTTTTGCGGGAAATCGACAAAGATATCGACGGCTTTGCGCCGGAGGTGCTTGAGATGCTCCAGAGCTACCATTGGCCTGGCAATATGCGAGAATTGCAGAAGACTATCCGGCAGACAGTAGCGTTCGTAGAAGAAGGGGGGCGTATCGAGACCTATCATTTCCCAGTGCATATCGCCCGAGGCGAATCGCTGATACAGGAAGCTATGAATGCCATATGTCTTTTGTTGGCTTGGGCTATTGGCGCAAGCCATGCAGCAACGCCGTGGAAGTTGGATAGATATAGAATGAACGGCTCAGCGATGTGGTCGCTGTCTGTTGAGCCATTCTGTTTTGTTGATGATGTAATCTTTGTGACGATACAATTTGATACTAAAAATCGCTAATATTCCCCAACAACGTATGCGCTGTTGCATCTGTGATTCTAACCTGTACGAGCTGGCCTGTCTTGGCATTATCTTTTGGAAAAACGGTTGTTTTGAAACCGTCCGTTTTGCCGAACAACTGATTTGGATTGCGTTTAGATTCGTCTTCAACCAACACTTCAACTGTCTTACCGATGAAAGTTTTGTTGATATCCAATGAAATCTTTTCCTGAAGTTCAATTATTGCAGCGAGGCGCCGCCCTTTTTCTTCGGGCGGAACATCGTCAATAAATTTTCTCTCTGCGATTGTGCCTTTTCGTGGTGAATATTTGAACATGAACGCCGAATCAAAGCGCACCGTCTTCATTAAATTGTACGTGGCTAAAAAATCCTCCTCCGTTTCACCGCAGAATCCGACGATGATATCAGTGCCAATCGCCAAATCGGGCATTTTTTTTGCATCTTTTCGACCAATTTTAGATATTCTTCAGCGGTATATCTTCGCCGCATTGCCTGCAATATCTTGGTTGAACCCGATTGCAACGGCAGATGAATCTGTTTGCAAATTTTTTCGGAACTCGCCATAGTATCTATCATCTTATCTGTGATATCGGTGGGATAAGGGGAAGTGAACCGAATTCGCTCTATTCCATCGACTTCCGTGATAGCGATGAGCAAGTCGCTGAAATCATGTTCTCCATCGCGATATGAATTCACCGTTTGCCCCAATAACACGACTTCTCTGAAGCCCTCTTGGGCCAATTTTTGAACTTCAGCTATGAGAGTTTTCATTGGGATGCTGCGTTCCCGTCCTCGCACAAATGGCACGATGCAAAACGCACACATTTTATCGCATCCGCGCATGATGGTCAACCACGCCCGAACGCCTTCCTGACGGTGCGGCTCGATGTCAGCGTAATCCTCCTTTTTATCCAGCTTTAAGTTGAGAAAAGTGTGACCTTCGATAACCCTGCTGATAGCCTCGGGCAATTCGCGATAGCCATCCGGCCCGATGACAAAATCCACATAGGGCGCATACTGGATGATTTTCTCCCTAAGATGTTGAGCCATACAACCGCACACTCCCAGCACCACGTCGGGATTTTCCCGTTTGTATCTTAAGAGGTCGGCTAAGTGACCAAGAACTCGCTTCTCCGCATGTTCTCTGACAGCGCAGGTGTTGACAATAATTACATCCGCATCATCTTTGCTTTCCGCCAACTGGTAGCCATGACGAGTTAAAATCCCCGCCATCAATTCAGAATCGCTTAAATTCATCTGACAACCGTAAGTTTCAAGGTAGAATCGCTTTTTCAATTTCGTTTACTCCTAAAATCACATATTTTATTTGCTAAATCAGCCACAAGTGGGTCTTCAGATGCAAATCTTCTGGCATTTGCTAGCGTGGGGACATCATCTGATTCTCTTCCCCGTGATTTCTCTTGAGCGGGTTGCTTGTTATTGGGCATTGGAATTGCACTTTTCATAGAAATCTTCACATAAAGATTCATTGACACAAAGCCCCTCTTCAGAAAGAACATCACTTATCAAAATTTTCTGTTCATCGGCGATTTTTATATAACCTTCGGCTAACTTTTGGAGCGTCACGATAATTAATGGGAATTCGCGGGTCAACTCTTCTTGACGTATCTTTTTAAAAAGCGGCTCTTGTTCACCCTCTTCTTTGATAATCTCGAAAAGGGGTTTCCGTTTGCGTTTCTCCTCTAACTGTTGCCAAAGAACATCAAACTCTCCACCTCTAATTGGGAAAGCGCAGTATGTGAGGGGAGGGCCTTTATCCAACTGCTCAGTAACCAGATGAACCATCGCACCTGCCTCATCTTCCCCCTTTTTGATTAGCTCCCAGATGACATCCTGCCAGCTTCCTTTTGGACCGCCAGGCTTTGCCGGATGAAGGTTGATAAGCGGCCATCTGTCAAACAAAAC
>DTYX01000997.1 GCA_012961655.1 Candidatus Poribacteria bacterium | reverse complement strand
GAATTCTGGGGAATTCGGCTACAGGGCGTTTTAACGTCCTTTTTTTGATTCAGCGTGGACATTGATGTCAACGCTTTCAAATTTTCGGGTCTGTAGTCCTGGCTACCAAATTCGACATCTAATGCTCGGAAAGCTCAATTAACCCAACCACATGCCGAAGCAGAAGAGAAGCATCATAAGCTGTGATTCTCCCGTCGCCTGAGACATCCCCTAAAAGAACTGTTTGCTGCTCAAAGTAAAAAGCCCCCATATCAGCGCGTGTGCCATCGGGGTCAAGTGGCGTCGTCGGGTCGCCGGCATCAATGCAGGGTGATTTTGTAGCATCTGGTATTGGAAAGCTAAGCCAAGTGAGATGGAAATCACCGCTTGGTGGGTCAGCAAACAATGGGTCTAAATCTATGCAACCCGTGCCAAACCAACTTTCACCCGTTCCACCTTCAATATCCGAGTAGGTGGCTATCACGGGGCCAACGCCCACCGGCGAAACTCCCTGCGGAGTGCTATTCCAAATTATCTCGTTGAGTATATTCAATGTGGCGGTGGGATTATCGGAATAGAAAGCAACGCCCCCACCATAGAAGGTGTTATTTCTCTGGATTATCGGGCTAGCGTCAGTAGCAAGCGAAATGCCTCCGCCGACACTGGCTGCGGTATTACTATCAAAAAGGGGTAATGTTTCAGATTTGTTTATTCTATTAAACTTTATCATGCATGAAAATTGACGAATGATTTACAGATAGTTTTACTTTTCTTACGCTTAATACGAGTACGGAGAGTTAAGTGTTTTCTTTCGATTTTTTGCATATTTGTTTTTCCAATCATCTATAAGGGATATAACTTCCCCTTTGCGCCTCTGCGTCTTTGCGTTAAGTTCCTTTATCAACAAGTTTATAACACCACCGGAAATTCAAGGGTAATGTTCATTGCTTCCCTTATTTATCTTGGAAAATCCGCACGGTCTATCGGCCCAGATGTTTGATTTTGGATTTCCTGTTGGACTAGGTTTAGATGATTCTTCGCATACTCCAAAATTTGATTCCACTGCGGTGTTCTCTTAGGATGACTGGAATACTGCCTCAATGCCTCTTCATACCACCTCTGAGCGTCGTACCATTTCTGCAACTTTTCATAGCATATTCCGGCTCTAACGAAAGCGTTTAAGGCGTATTCTGGTTCATACTCGCTATACACCAAACCGACCTTCAGATACGCTTTGGCGGAGTTTTCGTAGTCGCGCAGTTCAAACAAGCTTTCGCCCAGGTAAAATAACGCTTCAATCTTCGTCGTGATAGTATAACCGTCCGTCTTATCATCGGTGATTTTCTTATAGGCTTCCACCGCTTCTCGATTCTGTTTGAGTTTGTGAAAAGCATGAGCTAGAAGCAACTGTGCCTGTTTAGCTTCTGGTGAATTGGGATATCTCTTGATTAGACGAATGTATGTATTTTTCACCTCTTGCCATTGCACTAACTCAGTATAAATATCACCCACGGCTAACAGAGCGCGGCGTGCTTCAGCGCTAGCGGGGAATTGTTGAATCAAACGCTCAAAGGCGGAAATCGAGTCTTTTATGTCCCGTTTGGGATTCTCTTTGTCAAACAGACACCATCCGATGTAATAGCCAGCGCGTGATGCAAATTTGCTCCTTTTATCGACCCTATCAAAAGCGGCAATCGCTTGCTGATAGGATTTAAGTCTATAGTAACTAATCCCAATGTAATACTGGGCGCGCCAGACAGCCGACAACGCTGTTTCAGTAGTCGCGTTGCTATACTGGTCGATAACCTTTTGATATTCTGCGATTGCTCGGCTATAGTTTTCCGATTCGTAATAAAAGTTTCCCAAATGCAGCTGAACATCCGGTGCCAGGTCGCTTTCTGGGTATCGTTTGAGAATTTCTGTATGCGCCTCAAGCGCGCTTTTACTATCACCCATCTGCTGATAAGCTAACGCGATGCCGTATTGCGCGTCGTCAGCCCATTCGCTTTTGGGGTAGAGCGTTATTAATTGACGATAATTTGCGATGGCTTCTTGATACATCTGAAGATTATAGTAGCTCTCGGCGATGCGATATTGCGATTCCGCGCGCAAGTCAATGATCTTTTCTTCGCCGGGCTCTTCAATCGGCATCTTGGCGTTCGGTGAGCTTTGGACGACCTCCTGGTATCTTTTAATCGCCTCAGCATACTTACCCAATTTGAAGTAGCAGTTCCCCAAGCCAAAAATGGCATTGGGAAGTAACAGTGTCGTCGGATGTTGCTGACGAAGGTCATTAAATGCATCGATTGCTGTTGTATAATCCTCTTTTTTATAAAAAGTCCAGGCGATGCGGTATAGGGCATTGTCATGCCAATCGCTACTTGAGGGAATCAGCTTGAATGTTTCAATCGCTTCATCGTAATCCTTTAGATTAATATATCCGATACCGATGTGGTATTGAGCCTTATCGCGTATGGCACTGTCGGGATAATCTGAAATGGTTTTCTGCCATGCGGCTACCGCATTTGTATAAAGCTCATTTTGAACCCGCTTGTCTAAAGCTTCACCAGCCTCGGAAAAGTACGTCCAACCGATACCGTACTGGCATTCCTCCGATTTTTCCCCGGAAGGATATCGGCTCAATAATTGATGATATTTTTCCCGCGCTTGTCGATAATCTCCCGTCCAATACATGCTTTCTGCGAGGAAGAATTCCGCTTTATAACTCATTTCGCTATTGGGAAATTGGGATAGCAATTGTTGAAAGACTCGTATGGCCGCTCTATAATCTTTGAGTTCGTAATGAGAACGAGCCAACCAGAACAGAGCTTCATCGGAACGAATTCCCTCTTCCGTTGATTTCGGCTTTTCTTTGAGGAATGCTTTAAAGTTATCCGCCGCCTCCTGATACATCTTGTTGTTGAAATGAGATATCCCCAATTGATACAGAGCGTATTGCCTCAGAGGCGTTTGGGGATAAGATTTCAACAGAAGAGAGAAAGATTTTATCGCGTTGTCATAGTCGCGCAGATAGAAGTATGAAGCGCCTTTCCCATATAACGCATCGTCGGCGTAATTCGACCTAACATTCACTTTGTTATAGTTGAGGATAGCGGAATTGTATTCTCGCCGAAGCCGCAGGCATTCACCGAGATAAAAACGGGCGGCGTCAGCATATTCCGACCTTCTATCTTCAGCGACCAGCCGGTATTCTTTCGCGGCTTGAGCGTAGTTTTCCCGTTCAAAATATGCCCGCGCGATGCTATAGCGGGCATCATCGACCATATCGCTCTGCGGATAAAGATTGATGACTTTTTTATGTTCATGAATCGCTTCAGGATATCTCTTTTGCGACAACAACACTTCGGCGACCCAATACTGAGCCTTCGCGGCTATCTCTGGCATCGGATAGTCATGCAACATCTTATCAAATTCATTTTTCGCCTCGTCTAACCTACCCATCTGAAAATAACATTCGCCCAACCGATATCTGGCATCCACGACGATTTGCCGCTGTTTCTCATCGCCGCTGTATTTTTCGATGACATTTTTGTAGGCTTCCGCCGCCTTATCCCATCGCTTTAAGCCTAACAAACATTCCGCCGCTCGATAAGAGGCTTCAGGGGTTTCTGGACTGTCGGGGTAATCGCGTAGCAGCTTTAAAAAGGCGTTGTAAGCCTGCTGGTATTCATTCAAGCGATATAAACTCCACCCCTTCGAATAGAGCGCGAGGCGCACTTCCGTAGATAAAGGATATTCCTGCAGTAATCTTTCGTAGTATGAACGAGCGCGGTTATACCGGCCTAAATTGTAGTATGATTCCCCTATTTTGTACAAAATAGCCGAAATCACTTCAGATTCATCTGTTTTCTTAGTGACCTCTTCATACGCTTTAATAGCTTCCTCAAAACGGCCGAGTTCATACCACGCATCGGCAACACCACGAACAGCATCTAATCTCAGCGTACTGGACGGATAATCGTTTAAAAGCTGCTTATAGTGCTGTATGGCTTCACTGTATTTGCCCTCAAAAAAAGCGCACACTCCCATAAGATATCTCGCGTCGTCGGCTCTATCACTGTTGGGATAATTGACAATAAATTGCTGAAATTCTGACTTCGCGACAGCATATACGCCTGATTCATAAAGTTTATATGCAAAGGTGTAATCTTCAGCTTCCCCTGCAAAGGAAAGCGAACATATCCCAAAACTCAGTATAAATATTAATATCAGCCACGCATGTTCTTTTTTCATGATTGCTACCCCTTCAAGTTATACGGTACTGTCAAAAGAAATTTAACCACGAAGGCACAAATGTTGACGATGGAGAAGGAACAGGAGAACCATCTTCACAAAGTCTCTCAAGGTGAAATTTGATGGCTTCCCAGATTAATCTTCGGACTTCTGGTCCCGGTTATTAGGGGTGTTCACCGCGATGCGACAACTTGTCATCACTTAATGGCAGATGCCCCTTGAGTTTTGGGAGAATGTTGATGACAAAAGCACGCAATTCACTTTCGCTATATTCGTAGTCTTCGCGGGTGTCCGAATCGGGATTGAATACATCACACGCGGTAAAAACCTCGTCCAGCAAGTCATGCAATAACTGATGCGTTTTCGACAATCCCCAAAGCGCGTTCCATTTTGTTGCGAATTCCTCTTTGGTAATCTCACCTTTTTTCAAAGAGGCAATCAACATTTCATCATACGGAGCATTCCATACTTTCTTGATTTCATAATCCGCATCACGTTCTTTTCGCCATAAATCCATAAACTTTGTGACAAAAATGGGCGCAGAGAGCTTGCCTTCTACAAAATGAACCATTAAATCAAGATAGCGGTGTTGATTTTTTTGAAAACTCATTGGATATTCCCCGATGTTAGAAGATGCTGAATTTGTGTCAGACTCAATCGCCAGCCACCGACAAAGTTGTTATTTGCGTCAATCATGACATTTACATCCGTCACTGGATTAAAGTAATGGGTGACGGGGATTGTTCCACGATAGGTTCCTTTGATTTGTTGGACTACTGGATTGCTCACATGGTTTTGAATCGCTTGCTCAAATTCGCTGTAAAGCCAAAGTCTTGCTTGTGTTTTGAATAGGTGTGTTGTAGCTTTCGTCGGTCGATATTATACATG
>DTYX01000996.1 GCA_012961655.1 Candidatus Poribacteria bacterium | reverse complement strand
TCTCGACGAAAATATCGAGCAATTCCGGAAAGTATTTTACCAACCACCTTGGCGAAAAATCATCAAATAGGAGTTTGAAGCTTTCGTCATTCCTGAACAGTTCGCGCAAGAGGGCTGTAATATCTGTGCCGATGTCCTGGCCCCAGGAACCAACATCTTCTGCAATCAAACGAATTGCTTTGTAACCCTTTGATAATCCGTTTCTAACTACATTTACGATTATATCGAGAGGACACGAAATAAGCGGACCACATACGAGTCGAAGGGCACAATAGCTGCAAGAACCATCACAACCAGTAGCAATCCTCACGTTAAAACAGGCGTGGTTTTCATAGAACTCGTAACTTCTATAATTGTAAGAATTGTCATAAGAAAGACCGCGGACCAAGCCGGATATGCTTCCCCATTTCATGATAGATAAAAGTTTATGGCAGAATTCTTTAGAGAATTCGAGTTCTTTTTCTACAAAGTACCTCTCACGCCTGCGAAAGCTTTCTATAATGTGCTTCCGGTACCCGCTCAAGTCGTTGGGAATTGTTATTTCTCTAATCTTTACCTGGGCATTAATCATTTTGTCCAATCTATTAAAACTGCGCCGAGTAATCGGAGTTAGGTGAAACTCGTTAAGAAGTCGCGGTTCGTTGATGCCGGGGAGACAACCAAAAGCGATGAGGGATGAATCTTTGCGTCTTTTTCTGTCGGCAATTGATAGGTACTTCATGCTCTTGTTTTCATGAGTGACATCTACGCCGCAGGTAGCAACTAAAACCATATCAGCTTCTTCAATCCTGGTGCTTGTTTTCCATCCATTCTCCTTGAAAAAATCGACTAATCGTGCGGCATCCAACATACTTCTTGGGCAACCGATGGCGAAGGAGATACAGGCTTTTTTGGGCTTGGTCATAGGTCAACTCCGACAGCTGATAGCTTATGTGTGATAGCCGAAGGTTTGAGGTTCGAGGCGAAAGGCATAAGACTTACATTATAAGGCTTAAGGTTCAAGGTGCAGGCTGTAAGGCGCAGGGCGTAAGCCTTATGGCCAGTTAACTATAATCTGATCAATAAATGCTGCCTATTTTCAAGTGGTGTCATGGGAGTACTTATAATTTGAGCATCTAGATCATGCTTTCTGATCAAGTCTTCTAAGCTTCCATTTGAGAAAACCAATAATCCTGATGAACATAGCACTCTATGATACGTCGAAATTGTGTTCTTAAACAGATGCCTAATCGTTTCTAAAAAATAGTTCTCTTTTAGGCTGCTCTTCAAAATGCTCCACATATCTAAGAATGCGCCATTCGTTGTCGGGATATCAGCAATCAGAAACTTAGCGCCTGGCACGGAAAGCCTGCGTACCTCTTCAATTAATAGTCCAACTTCATCAACGCTTCTGTAATACTGGATAACGCTTAAGCATACGATAATAGAGAATTTCCTAGTTTTTAAGATTGAAAGATCAGTATAGTTATCTTTATGTAGGTTATAAAAAAATACATTTCTATGTTGAGCGAATTTCCTTCTGCAAATACCTATATAGCTGTCTGAAATATCCACACAGTGAATCTCTTTTACCCTATCCTTAAGGAATTCTGCTAGGAAGCAAGGGCCACAACCGACGTCTAGGACTACATCGTCGTTGTTATAATGTAACAGTGGATCTGTTGACTTGATGAAAATCTCCATATTCTTTTTCCAGATGACATCGCTTATAATATCCTCAGTCTTCCAATAATCAAGCCAGACCGGGCCAGGTTTTTTTATGGAAAAGGGGTGATCCAAATTAGTTTTAGAATGCTGCTTTCAGGTAACCGGGTGGTACGTTTCTTGAGACGGTTTAGCGTCGACCCTACGCTCTCTTTTTCAGTGGTTTAGCCGGATTACCTGCCACAATGGTGTATGGTTTGACTTTTTTGGTGACAACTGAGCCTGCGCCAACAATGGCGCCGTTGCCGATATCGTCCATAACAATAGCACCTGTTCCAATCCATACATCGTTGCCAACACGGATGCGCTTCATTTGGCCCCCCTGTTGAGTTATCGTGATATCGGTACGGGAGAAATTATGATACTTTGAGCCGCTCAGGAAATGACAATTTTCTGCCGTCATGACATCGTTTCCAAAATCACAGTGGTGGACGGTGTTGTACATGCCAATAAGTATGTTGTTCCCTATGGATACGTCTGGGTAGTAGAAAACAGTACCGAAACTAATAAAGACGTTCTGTCCGCAAGCGCGCACTGCACGGCGATAGAATTCATATCTAATGACCACCCCGATGGCAAAGGGAGCAAGGCTCAAGAACTCTGATATCGTCCGAAACCCCGTCTCAGGGGATAGCCGAGCAATCAGCACAAGCGGATATACGATAGGCAGCGAAAGGTACCCGGCAATTTTCGCCAGCTTTGTAAGTAGAGATGATGGGTCGAATTGACGGTACTCAATATTCGAGTATTGACGGTGCAATATCTCGATTCGTTCTTTCAAAATGAACACATCTTTCTAACCCGGCCAAGCCAGGGCCAAAAAAGTAAATTTATCACGAAAGCGCGAAAGTACGAAAACACGAAAAAGTTGAAAAGTCTTCGA
>DTYX01000995.1 GCA_012961655.1 Candidatus Poribacteria bacterium | reverse complement strand
TCGGCGGCGGACACGATGAACGCGAACAGACTCTCAACGAGTTACTGGCGCAGATGGATGGCTTTGATACCTCTGAAGGCGTTGTCTTAATGGCCGCCACGAACCGACCCGACGTACTTGACCCCGCTTTGTTGCGCCCCGGACGATTTGACCGACGGATTGTTGTTGACCTTCCCGATATAAAAGGACGTGAGGAGATTTTCAAAGTATACATGAAAAAGATTAAGGCTGATCCGAATGTAGATTTAGAATCCCTGGCAAGGGGAACGCCATATTTCTCCGGCGCTGACCTTGAGAATATGGTCAATGAAGCGGCGCTGCTAGCGGCGAAACGGGATAAGGAATTCGTCGATATGGCATGCTTCGAAGAAGCCAAAGACCGAGTTATGATGGGGCCAGAGCGAAAAAGTATGGTAGTTAGCCCAAAAGAGAAACAGACTATCGCTTATCATGAAGCTGGGCATGCGCTGGTGCAACACTTTCTTCCCGATAGCGACCCAAACTACAAATGCAGTATCATTCCACGCGGCACAGCTTTAGGCGTGACTCAGAAGATGCCCATGGAAGAACGGCATAACTACACTAAAAGCTATCTTTTAGCTGAAATTACTGTTGCTCTTGCCGGCAGAGCCGCCGAGATGTTGATTTTGGGAGAACCGACAACAGGTTCTAAACAAGATTTTGAACAAGCGACTAATATCGCGCGCCGGATGGTTAGTGAATTTGGCATGAGTAATCTCGGCCCAATAGCTTTCGGCAGACGCGAAGAGCAGATTTTCCTCGGCAAAGAATTAGCTCAACATAAGGACTACAGTGAACAGACCGCGCTTGAAATCGATAAAGCCATCGAAGACATAATTCAAGAATGTTATCAGAGAGCGGAAAGTCTCATTGGGAATTATATCGACAAACTCAAAAGACTGGTGGAGCAACTTCTGGAGAAAGAGGTCCTTGATGGCAAGGAGATAGAGGAAATCCTTGGGCCGAAACCAGAAGCAGCGGGAATTGGTGGTGAAATACTAAGGATTGACATGAAACGTGAAGAGTGAAAAGCTTTCTTAGAATATGTGTGGTTCCAAACACGCTAGAAACCCGTTTTCTCGGAGAAAACGGGTTTCTTAAAATCATGAAAATTAATTCACGCATTATCCTTTTTGACAATTTACAACAGGCCAAAGGTGAGTTAGCGAAGCTAACTTGCGCGAAGTCAGAGATACAGCGTCTCAATCCCACTCAACCCGACCTCGATTTAATAGCCCGGCGCTCGATTCATCGAGTTCTCAAATTGGAGAGTGTCAATGATATTGACGCTAATATTTTACAGCGAGAAATGCGCTTAATCGGAGGCGAGGCTGTAATTGGCAAGAATGTGGCAAACGATGATGGCGCCTTTGATATTATTATCATGGGTACCTTAAATCAATTTGACCTTCTGCTCGAAAAACTCAAGACGCACCCCAACTTGAGTACGGCAACATCAGAAGATAGACAACGATTCATCTCCTCAATCCAAACAGCGCTATATAATTTCGATAATACTGTCGAACGGGCGATGGAATGTCGTGGTCGTCGTCTGACGTTTGGCAAACGCACTCTCATCATAGGTGTCCTTAATGTGACTCCTGATTCATTTTCGGATGGCGGACTTTACGATGACGCGGATACTGCTGTCAAGCGAGCGAAGGAGATGGTCGCTCAAGGCGCCGACATTATCGATATCGGTGGTGAGTCTTCGCGCCCTGGTTCTGACCCGGTGCCGGTTGATGAGGAATTGCGGCGGGTTTTGCCGGTAATTGAGCGTCTCGCGAATGAATCAGATGTTATCATCTCAATAGATACCTATAAGTCAACTGTAGCAGAGCATGCTCTAAAATCCGGGGCGCATATTGTCAACGATATTTCAGCTTTGAACTTCGACCCGAACATGGGCAACGTAGTTGCAAATGCAGGCGCGCCTGTGGTTCTGATGCATATTCAAGGAACACCGAAGAATATGCAAATCTCACCCCAATATCATGCTCTTATCTCTGAAATCATATCGTATCTTCGAGACAGCATAGAAAAAGCAGAAGCTGCTGGTGTATCTGCCGAGAAGATTATTATCGACCCGGGGATTGGATTTGGCAAAACAGTGGAACATAACCTGGAGATTATTCGACGGTTAAAAGAATTTCGCTGTTTAGGAAAGCCGATTTTAATCGGCGCTTCGAGAAAATCCTTTATCGGGAAGATATTAGACTTACCTGTTGAAGATCGAATAGAAGGCACAATTGCAACAGTCGTTTCCTCTATCATAAATGGCGCAGATATAGTTCGGGTTCATGATATCAAGCAGGTACAGCGCGCTGTAAAGATGGTAGATGCAATAAGAATTTCTGGCGTGTAGTAAAGGAGTGAATAAAATGCCCAGATTAGGTGTAAATATTGACCATGTCGCAACGATTCGAGAAGCTCGCAAAACAATCTACCCCGACCCAATTGCGGCAGCCGTGATTGTCGAGTTGGCGGGCGCAGATGGTATCGTGGTTCATCTTAGGGAGGATAGGCGGCATATTCAGGATAGAGATTTAAGGTTGCTCAGACAGATTGTTCAAACCCCGTTGAACTTGGAGATGGCCGCCTCCGATGAGATTATTGAGATAGCTCTGGAGGTCAAGCCCAATAAAGTTACCCTTGTCCCTGAACGAAGAGAAGAGATTACCACCGAAGGCGGTTTGGATGTTGTGTCAAATGAAAGACGGATAGCGGAATGCGTCAAGCGCCTGAACTCCGGAGGCATTCCCGTCAGCATGTTTATTGAAGCTGATTCAGAACAAATCAAGTGTAGTAAACGGGTCGGCGCAGAGGCTGTCGAATTTCACACCGGAACTTATTGCGATGCTCCTACCGAGGCTTTGAGAAACTCGGAATTTGAACGGCTAAAAGAAGCTTCAAAAGAAACCCAAGAAATAGGGCTCATTGTCCACATGGGACACGGTTTGAACTATCACAATGTCGTTCCGATCGCGCAAATTGACGGTGTTGATGAACTTAACATTGGACATTCCATCATAGCCAGAGCTGTGTTCGTTGGGCTTGATAAAGCGGTTCGCGAAATGCTTGCGCTGATTAAGTGAGTAAAAGGTATCACGGACAAGCTCGCAATACTCCTTGGAGGTTTGATGTCCACTGACAACAATACTAAATCCACTACGGTAGAACGAGCCGAGATTGACCCAGAAACACAGGAAGAGATTAAAAAACTACTATCGAATCAAGCCAGGGAAAAGAACCCAAATTAGGTGGAGATATCAGAATAAAATACAGATGATTTTAGAAATTGGTGTTGACCTCGTTGAAGTCAAACGAATCAAAGAGATATGTTTAAAATGGGGCGACAAATTTGAAAAGCGCGTTTTTACCCCAAGGGAGATTACTTATTGCAACAGCAAAAAATCCCGCCATCAAAGCCTTGCAAGCCGATTTGCAGCTAAGGAAGCGGTGTTCAAAGCTCTGGGGACGGGATGGTCCTTAGGCTTACACTGGCAGGATGTAGAGGTAGTGAATGATTCGCTAGGAAAACCGAGTATTATCTTGAGAGGAGAAGCGAAGGAGCGCGCCGAACTTATGGGCGCTCAAAAGGTGTTGGTAAGTCTTTCGCATACGAAGCAGTATGCTGTAGCTTACGTCGTTTTAATCGGTGATTTAAGATGAAAACTCCACTCAGAAGACCGAAGAGAAGAATTTACCATAGTTCATGGAAACGGCTCATTCTCTATGTCATTTTGCTCATTTTGATCTTAATAGCAATCTGGCTCTTGAGACAACCATCCATAGTTCGTCGTTACTTTGACATTTTTAGATAATTCACCATAATTCACCAGAAACCCGTTTTCTTTGAGAAAACGGGTTTCT
>DTYX01000994.1 GCA_012961655.1 Candidatus Poribacteria bacterium | reverse complement strand
GTCCCGCCAAAAGCTGCGACAGACAATGGCATCTACGACGTTTTTTTCCGTAGAGCCGTCCTTTACCAACTTAATCTACTATACTTAATCTTCTCTGACTGTCCCTCCGTAACTATCAATAATTGGTCGGCGGCGACATTTTTTATCACGTCTTCTATGCCGCTGGGCCATCGGATGTGGATGCTATCGACTTTTGTGTTTCTTCCCAATCCGAACATCACTCGCATGTCATTCTGTCCTATATATCCTGAACCGCTACGGACTTCATCTATGAAAGATTGCTCTCCAACTGTCACCGTGACTCGCGCTCCGATGCCATCTCGATTACTTTTCGTCCCGATGGTTTTTATCATGAGCCAGTGATTACGGTTGCCGCCTTCATTGCGAAGCAAATCTATCGTTTGGTTGGAATTTGTTATGAGGATATCGATATCGCCGTCATTATCATAGTCTCCCAAAACAGCGCCGCGGCTCACTTTGACCGAACTGAATCCGGGGCCGGCTTGTGCTGAAACCACAGTAAATTTGCCATTGCCATCGTTTTGACAGAGTTGATTGATTTGCGGATACGTTGCAATATCATCAAACATCTCGACGTTATCGAAGAGATGTCCATTAGCAAAAATCAAGTCTTCATCGCCATCGTTGTCATAGTCGAAAAAATTTGCTCCCCAGCCCATGTATTTCAAGGTCGCGGCTCCTATTCCGGAGGTAAAGGAGACATCGGAGAAGAAACCATTGCCATCGTTATGATATAAGGTATTTATTTCATCTTGAAAATTGGTGACTATTATGTCTAAATAACCGTCATTATCGTAGTCGCCGAAGTCCGTTCCCATACTGCTTTCGGCACGACCGTGTTCACTGAATCCCACGCCGGCGAACAGGCTGACATCAGTGAATGTCCCATCTCCGTTATTGTGATAGAGGAAATTTTGCGTGGTATCGTTGGCGACGTATAGGTCGATATAGCCGTCATTGTTGTAATCGCCAAAGACTACACCCAATCCGTGTCCAATCGGATTGTACACCCCGGCTTCCCTGGTCACATCCGTAAATGTTCCGTCGCCGTTATTATGGTACAAAGTATCAGGAATTCCCACGTAATCCCGCGGGTCGCAATAGCTGATAATGTTCCTATGCTTGCAGACGCGTTCTTTTTCAAAGTCGAACTGAAGGTAATTGGAGACATAGAGGTCTAAATAGCCATCGTTATCGTAGTCGGCGAAGGCGCATCCGGCGCTCAGCGTGTTTCCCCAACGCCGGCTTCCGCAGTGACATCAGTAAACGTTCCATCGCTGTTATTGTGATACAACACATTTGCCGCATAATTGGTTACGTACAAATCCAGATAACCGTCGTTATCATAGTCTCCGGCGGCGCATCCGACGCCGTATCCCGTATCTCCTACTCCGGCTATGGCAGTTACATCCGTGAATGTCCCATCGCCATTGTTGCGGTAGAGTACGTTTTGGGCTGGAACTTCTGAGGTAATACCGGGCAGGTCAGCGCCGTTCACCAGATAGATATCCACATCGCCATCGTTGTCATAGTCGAAAAACGCGGCGCTAGAACCCAATGTTTCAACAAAATAACGTCTGCCGCTGCGTCCATCGAAGTGTTTAAAATCTAATCCCGCTTCGGCTGTCGCTTCCACGAAGATGACTTTATTCGCGTCACTCTCACACCTACCCTCTGGGACGTATGTTCCACAGATGATGAATATTCCTATGAGAAAAAAGAGAAAGTGATTTACCATATTCTCTCAAACGTTATCTGATGCGTAATTTTTACGTATTACGTATTACGTTTTACTATATGAGCCATAAACTATTCTTGAGAAGTGCGGAATGTGAGTTTTACGGCACTTCAATTTCGCGGCAGCACAGCGATGGCTTCTATTTCACAGAGCCACTCGGGTCGACAGACATCGGCGCGGGATACGCAGTTGGGAGCGTCCTTTGGGAAGGAAGACTCCTCATAAATCTGATAAAATGTATCAAGGAGTCCCGGCTCCTTAAGGTAGGTGATGAGGGAGACGATGTCGTTGAGGGTAAAGTTGTGAGCTTCCAACAGTCTCTCCACGTTCAGAAGCATACGGCGCGCCTGTCCCTCTATATCTCCGACGTGAACGACTTTGCCCTCGGTATCTATGCTGGCGGTGCCTGATACATAAGCGACAATCCTATCTTCCCAGACTATCTTCATGCCCCTGGAAAACGACGAACCATATTGTGGAGCTTCGTTCATGGTAGGCGCGCGCATCACTTCGATTTCTACAGGGCGATTAGTGACCAACGTATAGATGTCCATAGCGCAGCCCTTTTCCTTAGGATAGGTTGTGCCCTGAATGCCTGTACTGGCGGGCAGACGAGTCACCCCATGTTCATGAAAGAACCTCGTCCGAACCCGATTCAGCTCGGCATAATCCCGTTCGATATTGTTGATGTAGACCCAGGTTCGGATTACATCCCGAAAGGAGAGTCCTTCCTTTTGAAGCAGGACATCAGCTTGAGCGAACATCTCTTCTGCTTCGGCGGCAAAATCGAGTTCATCGGTTCCCTCGCCCCCAGTGAGGTTGGTCAAATAGAGATGCCGAGCCCCGCGATATTCCACCACCTTCCCTGAAGCGAGTCCTATAGTCCCGTCTATGGAGCGTACTTTCACCTCATCTTCCCCGGTCGGAAAAAGGGCATAGACATAAAGCTCACACATCCGGTCCGGATGACATGGAGGTTGGTGTAAAAAAATAGTCGCCGGGAGATATTCGGCAGCGTAAAGAAAATGGTTGTACCAACGTTTCCGGATTCCCCAAAACTGATGGAATTGACATTCCACATCGCTAAAGAATATCTTTTCAGCGATTACATGGCATCGGCTCACGCCGTGTTCGAACAAAACCTGGGATAGATTGTCGTACATCGAACGAGCCTGTTGAGCAAATCCCCCCTTATCCTCTGTCGGCCGGGCACAGATATATAGTTCCGTAATCCCCGCATCCTCAATCCGTGCAAATTGGGTTGCACTCTTCCAGTCGCCAAACCGCGATATCTTCAAAGCCATAATTGTTCTTTTCCTTTCACAAGATAGAAGTTCCTTTGTCTAAGGTTTTCAACCTGGCACCTTAATTTAGCTCCCGCTCCGGAATTGGGAATTGAGTTCACCTCACAAACGCAAAATTCATTGCTCAATTACCATCATTGTGAGCGTGCGTTCAGAATCAACGCTAAATGCTTTTGATATAACTGATTACCCGGTTCCAACGTCAACGCTCGGCGGATTGCTTCCTCTGCTTCAGTATACATCTTCTTGCAATAGTACGCCTGTGCCAATGTATCTAAGGATGGTCCTGTTGGGTTTAGTTGTGTGGCTTTTTGCGCCAGTTCAATAGCCTCATCGAGTTTGGCGCCTTGTTCCATATATACTTGTGCCAGGCTTTGATACGCTACGCCAAGTTGCGGATTAATACGAATCGCAGCTTCAAATTCCTCTACCGCTTTGTCAAGTTTTCCTTCCTGGAAATATATCGAGCCCAGCGCGCCATGCGCCGCCGCAAGGTCAGGTTGCAGATTAGCCGCTTGTTTGTATGCT
>DTYX01000993.1 GCA_012961655.1 Candidatus Poribacteria bacterium | reverse complement strand
TGCGAGCGAAAGGTTCTGGTTGAACGGTGAACAAATCAAGATCTTGTGAATATCGATGATGAAGATAAAAGCCGCTTAGAGCCGTTCCGCCGGTGAGAAAAAATGCTTGGGTTTGCTCAAAGAAAGTTTCTAAGAACTCACGTTGAAATTGAGTTATAATTTCTTTATCAGATGAGTCCATGTTCTTTCCATTTTCGCAAAAAGAATTCCCAAAATGCCTTCTTTCTGCCGAGTCTCCCTTTTAGGCGCTCCCAATTTGCCAATAGGTCTTGCACTGACAGAAACTCCCATACATGTTCAAAGCGCGCCTCCCTTAAAATCTTCGCCATGTAATTGAGGCGTTTATCCATGTTCGCTTCGCTCACACACGCCTTCGGCTTAGCGTTCACTTCGCTCACCGACGGTTTCAGTTTACAGTCTCCTGAAGAAAGAATTTCATGCAATTTCTCCACTGTCAAAGGTTCATCCCAGAGAAAATACGGGCGTTTCTGGGTTTCATTAAGATTTGTCGTAAGAGGAACTATTTTCATATTTCAATCTTGATATTGAACCAACTTAGAAAGTTGGTCAAAAATCTAAACCATCCATGGATAAACACTGGGGCTATAATTTGGCGCTTCTTCTGTTATCGCGACATCATGCGGATGGCTTTCGCGAGGTCCACCGCTGGTAATGCGGATGAATTTACTTTTTTTACGGAGAGTTTCGACATCTTTAGCGCCGCAGTAGCCCATGCCTGAGCGGAGTCCTCCTATCAATTGATATACTAGGTCACCGAGTCTGCCTTTGTATGGAACCCTGCCCTCGATTCCTTCTGGAACGAGTTTTTTCATATCTTCTTCAGCTTGAAGATATCTCTCGCGGCCGCCACGCTCTCGCATAGCGGAAACGGAGCCCATCGCTCTATACACTTTGAAGCTACGCCCCTGGTAGATAACTGTCTCCCCTGGGCTCTCCTCTGTGCCGGCAAAGAGGTTGCCTATCATCACACAACTCGCGCCTGCCGCTATCGCCTTGACGATATCTCCCGAATAGCGGATCCCGCCATCGGCGATGATAGGAATGCCGTATTTATCGGCTTCTTGGGCGCATTCATAAATCGCTGTAATTTGCGGAATACCCACGCCGGATATAACTCGCGTGGTGCAGTTGTGGACAGCGACCCTGTTAGCAACATAGGATTCGTCTTCCTCAACTTCCAGATTATAAACATCCAACTCTCTATCCTCTATTCCCACGGAGCGGATGCTAACGTAAATGTATTTCTCATCCTGCCCATAAGACGAAGTCGTTGGTGAACGAAGTGAACATATTCCCTGCGAACGAGGATTTTCCTCGGACATCTCTTGAATATTTAGTTCCGGAAACTCCTTATAAAAACGATCAAGCTGCATACCCGATTCTCGGGATGTCCCACCTGACAACCGAACATGATATGTTGGATTCCATCCTTCATGATTTGGGTTATACAACTGAATTGAGGGTAAATAACCCTTTCGTATCAACACCTCGGCAACTTCGTGAAAACCGAAACGAAGCTGACGATTGTTTGGGTAGCCAGCTATATGTCCCTCAGCCAGATAGTATCCGACAAGACGCATGAAATCGGGGGTAACTTTGATGTACCGGTTAAGGGATTGAGGTAACATCATTCGAACATAGCGGGTTGACTGTAAATAATAATTTACATCATCACTCAACTTATCATCGACCTTTCTAATTCCCCTGACGATGGTTCCTATCACTCTGGGGGTGGTCTCGAAGCGTCGTGCAAGATTAGCATAGTTTTCGGAATTTGGATTTTTGCTCGGTTTATTGGCCCATACTTTATCGTTGTTATGACGATAATGTGGCACCGCCTCGAGGATATCCAGCACGACCGGTTGAGGTTCATAGCTGCGCTTAGGTTCCGCTCTGCGGAATCCCGAGAATCGGGGGATGACAAGGACATCTTGGGAAGACAGTTCGGATGCGGGCACCCATTCAAGTCCTCCCCGTCTTCGTCGGGATGTTCCACTACTATATTTGGCTTTTGAGAACAAATAACGCGCTCCCGTCCTCCTCCGAAGTTTGTTAGGAGCATCGAACTTAACAGCCAGAAAGGGATGGTTAAGGGTCGCTTGTATTACACCCGGACAACCGTTGACGTTCAAGAAAACCATGGGACCGCGATATCTACGACGAAAGACTTTGGTCACCTTGCGCGCCCGACCGCGATGGGTTATTACTAATTGTCCTGGCTTTACCTTACATATAGGTTGAACTGTACCATCCTTCATCAGAATTTCTGCATCTCCACTTAGGCATATACTTCCTGGGCCCACGCCAACTTTAACGGCGTCTGCGCCAGCGGAAATTAGGTCTCTCGTCGCTTCTGCGGTCGCGACATTGCCGACGATAAGGTCGATATTTTTGTATGCGGCTTTGATTTTTTTAGTCGCGGCTATCACTTGAGAAGAATGCCCATGAGCGGTATCTATAGCCAAAGCATCGACATCAGCGGAAATTAACGGTTCAATCTCTTCTAAATTTCCCGAAGCTCCTATCGCAGCCACAACTCGCAATCTTCCGCTTGAGTCTTTGCAGGCATCAGGGTATTGGGCAATCTTGTCGATATCCTTAATAGTGATAAGTCCGCGCAACATAAAATTTTTATCGACTATCGGCAATTTCTCTTTACGAGTGTTGTGTAGAATCCTCTTCGCTTCTTCCAAAGTTGTGCCTTCAGGGGCAGTGAGGAGGTTTTCACTTGTCATCCGTTCACTGATGGGCTGGTCTAAATTCTCAGGATATTTTAAATCTCTGTTGGTTATGATACCGACCAATCGTCCCCGTTTGGTTATAGGTATTCCAGAGATGTGATACCGCTGCATTAGTTCCAAAGCATCTCTTATGGGTCGGTCTGGAGGGAGAGTGATGGGGTCTTCAATCATTCCGCTTTCTGAACGTTTTACTCTATCCACTTCATTGACTTGCTCTTCGAGAGGGAAGTTTCGGTGGATGAAACCGATGCCACCTTCCCGCGCTATTCCAATAGCTAAGTTAGAATCAGTCACTGTATCCATCGCTGCACTGCACACTGGGATATTTAATCTGATATTATTCGTTAATCGGGTGGAGGTGTCCGCTTGGCTGGGTAATACATCGGATTCGGCGGGAACAAGAAGCACATCATCAAAACTAAGTCCGATTTTTTCAAATTTGTCGTTCATTGGAGTTTCACTCCTAAGTGCCAGAAACCCGTTTTCTCGGAGAAAACGGGTTTCTTACTGATAATGGCAATCGCCGCCATCCTCAAAACCTTCAAATATTATTGTCCACTCATTTCGTCAAAGAGCCATATTTACCTGTAATTACAATGTCATCAATATAAGCGCCTTCATCTTGAATAACTGAATCGCTATCGAAGCAGATGCGAATGACCACTGGTTTGCCAGTAAAATCGTTCAGGACCAAATTTTGTTGAATCCAGTCAGGAACCTCGTTTTTCTTAACAGGGGCTTCCCAGATAGTTGTGAAACCGCTATAATCTTTTTTACTCGCCTTGTCCTTCGGCGCAACTCTAACAGAAAGACGGTCGGTAATATCGTTTCTCGTATCTAAATAATACCAGAATGAAATTTTTGCTTGCCCGTAGTATGAAAGATCCAAGGAAATTTCATACCATGTACTCATATTTTTATCGTATTGCCCTCTGTTTGTTGATTTTTTTTCATCATCAGTCATTCCGGCGCACCAAAGGCTAAATTTACCTGTTTTATAACGCTTTTGACTAAGTCCCCAGTAATCAGCCCCATCAGATTTATTAAAATCACCAGCGCTAATCTTCTTACTCTCATCTTCAAAATCTTCTTTAAAGAGAATTTCCATCGCTT
>DTYX01000992.1 GCA_012961655.1 Candidatus Poribacteria bacterium | reverse complement strand
TGCTGTTATACCAGTACATCAGTATGACAATATTATACCCCGTGCCGCAGATCTTGTCAAGCAACAACAAAAAACTCACAATTTTTACTTGACGAGCCCCACCTTCCTGTGCTATCATAAAAATGTAAGTTTTAATCCTCTTCATACTCGATGAATTTTTTTTACAAACGACAAAACGACTTGCGCAATAGAATCCTGTTGCCAAATCCCTTTTTATCGGGGTAAAATACAACTTTTTTCAATAGGATTCTGTAAAAGACGTAGGCTTTGCCTGCGTCTTTTTAGACTTTATCGATTGACTGAATCCAATCGATGAAAAAGCCCAGACGTTTTGTCGTCTGGGCTTTTTTGTTCGCTAGACTCGCCAAAGAGGACCAAAAACAACACAACTCTTGCGCCAGTCGCTTTGTGCTTGTTTTTTTAGACCCGTGGGGGCAATTTGTGCCCCCGATATAGGGGATAAGATATGGGGGAACTTAAAAAACGCTGATGGGAGAATCGGTTATGAGGGAGTTTTTAAGGCTGCTAATCAATTGCGCAAAGGGTATGCTGGAAGACCAGCTTCGTCAGGGAAAATTCTCCGATTGGTATCAGCCTCTTTATCACAGTATTGATGCCAGTATCAATCTTCTTTCTGGGATGTCTTCTTACATCCCAAAATCTGGGGAGAAGTTGGTTTCAATTTTTACGTGTGTGAAACCAAAAGGAAAAAATGCCCCTGCTGAAAAACGCTACGTTCCGTTGAAAGAATTGAGTATTGATTTCGGTCATCATGAACGGACTCCTAACGAACTGTGGGAAAGCTTTTTATTAGAGTGTGAGCGGATTCCACAGACGGGGGACGGGGTTTTTGAAACGTTTCTTGCCGTGTTCAAAAAGCACGCTTGGAATGTTCCTAGCCAATATGAAACCATCTCGGTTTATGAACTGTTTAAGGCGATTGCTGCAATCACACACTGTTTCGAGCAGAATCCCGATGGCTTTCTCATCATTTCAATTGAACTCGGTGGCATTTCTTCTTTCTTGCGCACTATGACTTCCAAGGGCGCATTGAAAGATTTTCGAGGTAGGTCTTTCTATCTTCAGTTGCTGATAGATGCCATCGTTCGGTGCATGCTACGAGATTTGGGCTTATCCAGCACGTCAGTCATCACAAACATCGGTGGGCGTTTTCATCTCCTTGCTCCGGCAGGAATCGAGGGGAAACTTAGGGAGATTCGAACTACTTTGAATCGGAATCTCCTTAAACTCCATTCTTTGGAACTGTTTGTCGCCATCGATTGGGTTGCTGCGGATGGACAGGATTTGATTAATGGCGAGCGGTTCGTTGAGAAATTAAAGGTATTAAAAACAGGCATTTCCGCACAAAAACGGGCAAAATTCTCTGATATTTCTTTACTTTCTGATGATGCTTACTACGAAAGCCTCTTTTCCCCTTTCGGTAGTGGTGGAAAAGAAGAATGCTGCGCAGTTTGTGATGCGGATATCAAAAAAGAGCAAGTCATTAATGGCGATTCTCCTTTGACCATCTGTACACAATGTCATAGTTTTCAACAACTCGCCAGTGAACTCAGGCAAGCCAGCTATATAATCGTCGAGCCTGTTTTTCCTGAGTTTCAGGATGAGAGTGCAGGAACAGATAAGCCAAGATGGCACGACGCGCTCAAAGCATTTGGCTACAGTTATCAATTGAGTTTAAATCCAGTAAATATCGAGCAAGGCGCCATCTATAAGATTAACGATTTGAACTTTTTGCCCGAACGTCCTCATCCGAATGTCGCATACGATTTCAGATTTTTTTCTAACGTGACGCCACATTCAAGCCTAAAAAGTCTCCATCTGATGGCTGAAACAGCAACTGGAGTCAAACGCTACGGGCTAATGATTATGGCTATAGATATTTCTTACGACGAGTTGTTTTTTTATCGCTTGCAGGGCGGCAATATGCTGCGGGCATCCGTCCTGAGCGCAGCCCTTGAATTGTTCTTTTCAGGCTGGTTGAATCCAATTGTTCACAAGGTTGCAAAGAATTGGGCGATGTCCATCCCCGAATTACTGCCCAAAAAAGAGCGCATTCAAGTTGCCGATAAACTCACGGATATAATATTCTCTGATGTCAATGGTTCTCTTTTGATTGCCGGTCCATGGGATGTGTTACCTTTATTGGCGCAGCAAATTCGCAATGATTTTGCTCTTTACGCCAAAAATGGCAAAATTGATGATGAAAGTGAAACAGTTTTTTCCCCCATTACGATGTCTGCTGGAATTGCGCTCTTCCATGCGAAAGAACCAGTTTATCATGCACAGGAAATTGTCCAAAAAGCTAGCCCTTTTTCGCCAAGTTTGGCGAAAAAGGCGGATTTAGCACAAGAATGGAAGGACGCTATCCACTTTTTTGACACAACCGTTCCATGGGAGAGATTTGAATCGGTCAAGCAATTTACGTTTCGGCTTGTTCGGTTGATTGAGCGTGGGACGATGGAAGGTACCGCTCCACGTAACTTCCTCTGGCTGCTTTCTTCTGTGGCGAATCTCTATGCACAAGATTTGTCCGTTTCCCAGCAGAGAGGGGCAAATCCCATTTATGGCGAGTGGATGTGGCGGTTGACTTACGGGGTCAATCAGCTTGGACAACGTCTTAAATCCCAAGCATTGAAAGAAGAACTTTTGCACATCAGCAATGAAATTTTGAATTTAGAATCATCCCATAAAAACTGGCGGATGATTGAATATCTTAGGCTGCCTGTACGTTGGGCAGAATATCTGATGAGGAGCAGATGATGGAAAGGCGAAGAAGAACTAAAGGTATACAGGAACCAGCCGTGGATTTGTATCTTTCAGATTCCGATATCCGGGAAATTATTCAAGACGGAAATGCAAAACTGCTTGTTGAAACAGCTCAGCGAATTGGTGAAGTACTCCACGAGAAAAAACTAACAGCAAGCGCTATCCGTTCGTTCTTGGGCATGTTGCGAAAAATTGAAGTCTTTGCTCGAACCAAAGACGGCAAGCTTTCTGAGGAGGCTTATCGGGAATTGATTTTTCTGAAACCGATGCTTGCTTACCAGGCACAACGTTATAGGGAAAATCATCGCAGTGATGCACTTTCAACACTGCAAAGGGTGTTGGTGCCCGCCATCGATTCTATTGGGCGAGATTTACAAGCCTTTCGAAATTTTTTAAAATTTTTCGAGGCGATTATTGCGTATCACAAAGCCGCTGCAGGAGGATGGGCAGAAAAGGAGATTTGACGATGAGGGAAATTAAATTACTAGGGCGCGTTTTTATTCAGGGTGATATTGTCGCCCGGACAGGGCTCCATATCGGTAGTGGTTCCGCTGGGGTAGAGATAGGTGGAATTGATAACACTGTGGTTCGCGACCCGTTGACGCAGGCTCCTTATATCCCCGGAAGCGCCTTGAGGGGCAAGATGCGTTTCCTTGCTGAACGATTAGCAGGAGTTGAACAAAACCAAGCTATGGGACCAAATGTTTACATTCACGCCTGTACAGATGCCAAACAATATAGTCAGTGTGAGATTTGTCCCATTTATGGCTTGCCTAGTGAATTCGAATTTTCCGGTCCGACGCGGCTGAACGTTCGCGATGTCTTTCTCGATGTAGACAGTCTCATCGATGCACGCACGGAATTTCCCTACACCGAGATTAAATGGGAAGCCACAATTGATAGAATCAGCTCGGCTGCGGTTCCTCGTGTGATGGAGCGCGTTCCTGCCGGGGCGCGTTTCAAAGATTTTGAAATGGTTTACAGCATTTACGAATATCAAAGCGAAGATACCGAAGAAGATGGAAAGGCTGATTTAGACCGATTGTTCAAAGTCTTTGAAGCGATGCAGCTTTTAAGCGATGAACACCTCGGCGGGCTTGGCGCTAGAGGAAGTGGGTGTATTCAGTTTGAGAACCTTGGGGTTGCCTTCCGCCCTTCCACCAGCTATGGTAGGATGAGCAAACCCATCACTTATTCTGACTACACCAATAGTTTGGAGAGCCTACTTGAGCAAAGTGACGCAATCTACAGTTGGCTCGCAGAGCAACTCGGTTGGTGAGAGGATGAAATAATGCAACTACCAATTTATAAACTCCATCCAAAATCTGCTTTTCATTTCGGGGAACGTGGGGTAGGACTTGAGAGAACCGCTGTTGTTTTTCATTCGGATAGCCTCTTTTCAGCCATCGTCTGCGCGTGGCGGGGGTTGGGTATGCCCGTTTCCTCGGATGGGACAATGCCACTGTTAGCTCCATTTGCCACGGCGTTAAAATGCCCTCTGTTCCTCTCGTCCGCGTTCCCTTTCGCCTTTGACATCCTTTTCTTGCCACGTCCGCTGAACAGAGAGGGAAAAGGTCCAAAATCGTTTGCAGAGTTTGTTTCTTTAGCTGTTTTCCAAGAAATAGTTCAAGGAAGAGAATCAAGAGACCAATGGCATGCGGTTCAAGGGGGAGAAGCGTTGGTGACAACGGATGAGGCGCTTTTCTTACTCCGTCGTCTCAAAGGACAAAGAAAGCGCCCTCAAAGACTTACAGAATCTGAATTTTTTTCCCTTCGTCAAGAGGAGATTGTTGCCCTAAGAACAAATCAAAAGAAGGAACTTCTCCAACGGTTCAACACGCGCCAGCTAGAGCTGTGGGCAAGCGGCGAAGATACCCGAGTGCCTCGCGCTGCCGTTGATAGAATTAGTTCAGCATCGACGCTTTATTTCTGCGGACGTTTACACTTTGCCCAAGGTTGCGGGCTTTACTTTTGGGCAGACATAAGACAAGATGGCTATGACGAGCATCTTCTAAGCGCCCTCGACTTTCTGAGCGAGGAAGGAATTGGTGGGGAGCGAACCACACATGGGCGATTTGAGCTTGAATGCGCCACTGCCGAACTGCCCGAAGCGAAAACCCAAAACGGAGATGAGACGATGTTTCTGACACTTTCCCTGTACCACCCAACGAAAGAGGAGGTTTGTAATCAGAAAGTTCTTGTGGAGGGCTGCTATGATATAATCGAACGGCGAGGTTGGGTCTATTCTCCCGATGGGCTAGGATTTCGACACAAAGGCATTCGGATGTTTTTGGAGGGTTCAATCTTTTTTAGCCCCATTTTGGGGGACATCAGCGAAGTTCAGCCCGATAGATTCCCACATCCGATATACCGGTACGGATTCGCATTTCCCCCACATGGTTTAAAGGTCAACTTAAGCGACGAGCTATCAAAACAGGAAGGTGAGCTTTTTGAACCTCGGGAATAACTATGTTGCCGAAATTGAAGTCATCTCCCCGCTTCACATCAATTCGGGGAAAGGCGATTTACTTTTCGACATCGACTATGCGATTGACAAGCGGGACATTTGGGTTATCGATATTGAAAAAATGTTAAAAGCGGTTGATGTCAATTTTTGGAATCAGAGAAACTGTTCAGTTCAGATTTCGAAATTACTAAAAGAGCAAAAATACCCAGAGTGCAGCCGCTACCGGCTAAGCCAGACAAGCAGAGGTCAACAAATATATCGCATAAAGGAGCAGCTCAAAGACCCTTTTGACAGACTTTATATCCCCGGCAGTTCGCTGAAGGGAGCTATCCGAACTTGTCTGGCTTGGGGAATGATTGTTGGGGGAGGCATGCCAATAACCAAAAACGATTTTGGGAGGCATTATCGGTTTGCCGCGCAGCCAATAGAGGCGAAGCTGTTCGGTCAAACCCCAAACCACGATTTACTGCGAGCACTGCACGTGGCAGATTCAGAATCTATCGACATCAAAAAATCTCTCAATCTTTATCTTGTCTCAGTCTATTCGATTTCGCACCAAACTGGCTCCCTCAAGTTGAATTCTAAAGGAACTCGGTTCCGTTTTCACGTCGAAGCCGTGCCCCCGCAAACGATGTTCCGAACAAGACTTCGATTAGATAAATATCTGCTGCAAAATGATTTCAAACTTCAATTTTCTTCAAAGCGCGAAAAGATGTCGGCAAAGCCGTCATCTTTTTGGCTCATCCATTTCGCTCGGCACTGCAACGCTTTCGCTGAAGAGTTCATCAAGACGGAAATCGACTTTTATGCAGACTATGGACTAGAGACTGTGATGCAGTTTTACGAAGGACTCAGACAACAACTTTTTACGCTGGATAGGGAGCGGGAGTTTCTGTTACAACTCGGTTGGGGAACAGGTTGGCTCAGCAAGACGATTGGGATGGCGCTTTCCGATGAGCTTTTGGACTTCGTTCGCAGCCGCTTTCGCTTAGGGCGGCGGGGTGCCAAAGAGTTCCCCAAAAGTCGTCGCCTTATCGAAATTAATCAGATTCCCAAAATGCCGTTAGGCTGGATAAAAGTGAAACTGGAGCAAGAACATGCTTGAGAAACTTCGCATTGCCAAATTCCGCTTTCAATTACAGGCAAAAGATGTACTTCATCTCTCAAACTCAAACCCTGTCAGCACGCTTAGGGGGGCATGCGGATATGTGTTTAAACGTACCGTCTGCATGCAGAAAAGGGCTGAAGACTATGAATGCGCTACCTGCCTGTTAAGAACAGGTTGCCCTTATCCGTACATATTCGAGACACAATTGCCACCTGACGCCGAAATGTTTCGTGGATATTTCTACGTTCCCCATCCTTTTGTACTTTCGCTGCCTTTTTTGAGCAAAAGTATCTTAAAGCCGGGGGAAACATTGAGCTTGAATTTGACTCTGATTGGTAAAGCCATCGACTTTCTGCCATATTTCCTGTTCGTGTTTTCGAAGCTCGGCGAGGTAGGAATCGGTAAGGGACGCGGCAAATATGAAATGCTTTCCGTTCATGCTGTCAACCCCCTCGAAGAGACCGAGCAATCCATCTACACTGAAAATGAGCAAATAGCGTATGACACCAATCTGCTCTTGACGTATGAAAACTTTTTAGCGAAGTTGCCACCGCTTCAAGAATCAATTGCCAAAGCCGGGAGGAAATTAATCATTGAATTTCAAACCCCTACGCGCTTGAAAAACAGGAATCGGTTGGTTGTAAATCCAGAGTTTCAGATTCTCATCCGTAGCCTCCTCCGACGGATTTCGAGCTTGTACTATTTTCACTGTGGAGGGCAATGGGAAATAGATTTTCGGGAGCTGATTGCCAAAGCCACATCTGTCGAATATGCCCCGATTGATTTGAAATGGGTCGATTGGAGGCGGTATTCCAATCGCCAACAAGCTCAAATGAAGCTAGGCGGCTTCGTTGGCTGGGTCAGATACGAAGGGGCTTTGGACGAATTTTTGCTCCCCTTGTTAATCGGACAGGTGTTGCACGTCGGCAAGGCGACAGCCTTCGGGAATGGAAAATATATTCTTTGCCAAGAGGAAACAAAAACCCAATAAGTTCAAATTCCCTCTTTTTTGGAGATGGTTCAATCTTATTTCAGTGCTTTCAGCTTGTCACATCCCTGTGACAAGCGTGTGGTATAATAGTATCGGCGGAAAATGAATTTAAAATTTAAGAGGGTGATGAATCAAATGAATCGGGAAATGGAGTATTCTCAAAATATTAGAGATGCCCTCATTGCTATTAGAGAAGCCTGTAACATGACACAACAGCAGTTTGCAGATGAGCTTAATATTAGCAGGTCAATTATTGGAATGATAGAAACTGGGCGGCGGCGAGTCTCAATGGACGTGATAAAAGCCTTGTATTGATAACGAAGTCGTCGAGAGAGTTATCTTGCATTTAAAGTTAAAGGGTTTAATGTCCTTATGGGCGGAATCTGAAAGGGAAGCAGAGGAAATCGACGAGTTATTAGGAAAGACTGTTTTCGGACCTATAGATTCTCAAACGGGGGTAGATATGCGATTTGGAGACAGAGAATTTACACTTAATAGCCCACCAGAAGTTCTCATGGGTATAGAATTTCGGCGTAATCTTGCAATACAGAAATAGCCCACATTTTGCATTGCCTCCATCATCTTTTTCCACGAAGACACCAAAAACAGGTGGCCAACACGCTACTTGATAACCTGTTAAAATGCATAAATGAATCAGATAAAGAATGTGCTTTGTGGGAACAATGGCAATCAGTCAGGTCATTAGAACCTTATGTTCCTTTATTTGACTGTGAAATGAAAGCTCGTTTAGAGTGGGTTAGAGGTGAGTATCCTGATAGAATTATCCAATTGGGGGCAGAAATAGTCTTGGCAGAGAAAATGACCAAAGACCTTTTGGAAAAGATATCCCGAATTGTAATCGAGAACATTTCTTCGTCCAAGCGCAACGATATAAAAACCTGCCATGTCTACATCTACGCAGGTTATGAGTTTTTAAATTTTATTCAGAGATTCCTTAGCGAGTCGGAGGAGATTTTATCATTTGAGGCAATACAAGGGATAATCCGATGATTATATCAAGCATTCATCATCGTTTGAACGATGCAGATAAACAACAGGCTCTCAAGTGTCTTGGAGATTTCCTCGATGAGACTAAACAATACGATGAGGTAGAGGAAATCAGGCAAGCAAGGGCACTAACGAAAGCGACCATGCAATCCCTAAACTGAACGTACAGATTTGACGAAAAGTGGTTTTTTTGCTATGTTGGTGTCAGATTAAAAACTGACGAAAGGAGGCCGTGTTGCTAGCGAGCCATGCTCCGCAGGCGAAAAAAAAAGACGAAAACTTGAGTTTCAATCCCCTTCTCATCGGGGCAGCTATTCTAACCCTCAGCTCTACACGTGGGTAAGTGAAAAGAGGATAAGTTTCAATCCCCTTCTCAGGGGTTATATTACAAGACAAAAACAAATTGACTACGCACGAATTTCGTTGGAGGTGTAAGGACATGGGAAACTATAAGTGGGCGCCTTGCATTATTGGAAAGCGTCCGAATCACTTATTACCACTGTACCCAAATCGAAAATGGTTCAATGTGAAGGATTTGCACAACGAGATTGAGGATATAGGACAGCACAATGACTTGACGAGTGTTGTCACAAGGGTTTGTCAGCTCTGTGAGATAGATCCAGACACCCAAATTAGTCCGAAATATATCAGTGAAGCCAAAAAAGCTTTCAAGAATGAAATGAAGGAAAACATCGGATTAAACCTTGCGGAGTGGTTGACGGAAAAATTCTTCGCTCGTCTTGAATTGAGGAAATTTTATACGGTCGCGCAATTCCTATCAGAGACAGCGAGAATGTATTCTGAAATCGCCAAGCTCTGGAGTCCAATCCTGACAGCTTTTACCAAGTCTCGCATTGACTTATGTAAAACAGAGGGCGTGACCAAGCTCAACATTATGGCGAGGGATGCGAATCCAATCTACGTCATC